>NZ_WAHS01000001.1:1800000-1990000 GCF_015714715.1 Aestuariivirga litoralis
CTTCCTCGGCTTCTCGACGATCAACATCTATACCGAGGTCGGCATCGTGACGTTGATGGGACTGATCTCGAAACACGGTATTCTCATTGTGGAATTTGCCAATGCGGCACGCGCCGAAGGCATGTCGAAGCTTGAGGCCATTCAACACGCGGCGGCGACGCGCCTGCGCCCCATCCTGATGACGACCGCCGCCATGGTGTTCGGCGTGGTGCCGCTGGTGGTGGCTGGTGGTGCCGGTGCAGCGGGGCGCCATGCGATGGGCCTGGTGATTTTCACCGGCATGTCGATCGGCACGTTGTTCACTTTGTTCGTGGTTCCGGCGATGTATCTGCTGCTGGCATCGCGCACTTACCGGGCCGCGGGGGTGGTCGATGAAGAGGCCCAGCAACAACCCGCCTGAAGGAGGGTTAACGCACCCATTTCGCCTTGCTGCACATGCTTTCAGCGCGCGTCGGCAGTGCACGTTCCGGGTGCATCTGCCTTTTGTCATACAATACCCTTGACGGATAAAAAAAAAGAGTTCTTAACTCCGCCAACACGTCCCGCCAAAAGAACGTGCGAAAAAACTTATCAAGGGAGTAGATTAGATGACCAATATTACCCGTCGGACAGCCTTGTTCTCAGCCCTGGCCCTGGCCGTTGCTGGTTCAACCGCTGCCAAGGCCGAGCTGCCGAAGCTGGCCAAAAAAGACAAGTACAAGGTCGGCTTTGCCCAGACCGAAAGCAACAATCCATGGCGTCTGGCCCAAACCGCCAGCATGAAAGCTGAAGCTGAAAAGCTCGGCTGGCAGCTGGTTTATACCGACGCTGCCGGTTCTGCTGCCAAACAGGTGGCTGACGTCAACAGCATGATCGCCCAGGGCGTGGATGCCATCTTCCTGTCTCCACGTGAAGAAAAGCCGCTGATTCCTGCTGTTATGGCAGCCAAAAAGGCCGGCATTCCGCTGTTCCTGATCGACCGCGGCGTTGATGCTACGCTGGCCAAGGCTGGTGAAGACTATGTGACCTTCATCGGTTCGGACTTCCTTCTCGAAGGCAAGACCGCTGGCGAAGCCCTGGTGAAGCTCACCGGCGGCAAGGGCACCATCATCGAACTCGAAGGCTCGACCGGTTCTTCGCCGGCCAACGACCGCAAGAAGGGTTTTGACGAAGTGATCGCCAAGAACCCGGGCATGAAGATCGTTGCCTCGCAGTCGGGTGACTTTGCCCGCGACAAAGGCCGCCAGGTTGCAGAAGCCCTGCTCCAGGCTCATCCCGAAGCCAACATTGTCTATGCTCACAATGACGAAATGGCCATTGGCGCCATTGCTGCCATTGAAGCTGCAGGCAAGGTTCCGGGCAAGGACATCACCGTCGTTTCGATCGACGGCGAAAAGGATGCCCTGCAGATGATCATCGACGGCAAAATGGCCTTCACGGTTGAATGCAATCCGAAGTTCGGCCCGGCTGCCTATGCCGCCGCGCAGAAGTATGCCGCTGGTGAAACCCTCCCCGCCAACATGACCAACACCGACCGCTTCTTCGACATTTCGAACGCAGCAGCGAGCATGGCAGACAGCTATTGATCTGCTGAGCTAGACAAAAGCCTCCCAGGGGCCCGGTTTCACCGTTTGGAATCGGGCCCCGTTTTTATCTGGATAATGCGGCCTTATCCTCACCTCTTGACGTCCAACGGCGTGGAGGCGAGTGTTGCCGCCGGGTGGGGATGATTTCAGAAATGGATTCAACACAGAATTCCGGAAGCAAGAGCCTGCTTTCGATGCAGAATATCAACAAGGCCTTCGCCGGCATACCGGCCTTGTCCGCCGCCTCGCTGGAGGTGGGGCATGCCGAAGTGCATGCCTTGATCGGCCAGAATGGTGCCGGCAAATCCACCATGATCAAGATCCTGACCGGTTATGTGTCGAAGGATTCTGGCGATATCACTTTTGACGGCGCGTCCTTCGAAGCACGCTCGCCACAGGATGCCCAGCGCAAGGGCATCAGCACGATTTACCAGGAGATCAACCTGGTTCCCTATCGTTCGATCACCGAGAATATCTGCCTGGGCCGCGAGAAGCGGCGCTATGGCCTGCTCGACTGGAACGCCATGCATGCCGAAGCGCGGGCCCTGATGGCGCGTTTCAACATCGACATTGATGTTCATAAGCCCTTGATGAATTTCAATACCGCCACCCAGCAGATGGTGGCCATTGCGCGGGCCATTGGCTTTGAGGCCAAGCTGGTCATCATGGACGAGCCGACATCTTCGCTGGATGAGCGCGAAGTGGCGGTGCTGTTTGATGTGATCCGGCAGCTGAAGGCTGCGGGCATTTCGGTGATCTTTGTCAGCCACAAGCTGGATGAACTTTATGCAGTGTGTGACCGCGTGACCATCATGCGTGACGGCCGCACCGTGAAAGTCTCTGACATGAAATCGATCAGCAAGATCGAACTTGTAGCCAGCATGCTCGGCCGCGACATTGCGCAGGTTTCGAAACACGCCACCGCCTTTGGCGGACGCAAGGGCTCCATCGGCGACACAATGCTGAGTGCCAGCCATCTGGCCGCGGGCCACAAGGTGCAGGATGTTTCGCTGGCGGTTCGGCGTGGTGAAATCGTCGGCCTTGCTGGTCTTTTAGGTGCAGGCCGCACTGAAACTGCACGGCTGATCTTTGGCGCTGACAAGGCACAGAAGGGCGAGCTGACTTTGGAAGGCACAGGCTTCAACCCGTCGGAGCCCATTGAAGCCATTGGCCGCGGCATTGGTTTTTCCTCGGAAGACCGTAAGCTGGAAGGCATCATCCCCGACATGTCGGTGGCAGAAAACATGACGCTAGCCCTCATGCCGCAGCTCGTCAAAATGGGCATCGTGGATGTGGACAGGCAGCGTGAGCTGGTGGAGAAATTCATCAAGCGGCTCGGGGTGAAATGTTCCGGCCCCGGCCAGCGCATCCGCGAACTTTCCGGCGGCAACCAGCAGAAGGTTCTGCTGGCCCGCTGGCTGGCGATGAATCCCAAGCTGCTCATCCTCGATGAGCCCACACGCGGCATCGATGTGGGTGCGAAGGCTGAAATTCAGACCATTGTGAAAGAATTGGCCGACCAAGGGTTGGCCGTGTTGATGATTTCCTCAGAACTTGAAGAAGTGATCGAAGGGTCTGACCGCGTTTTTGTGCTGCGCGAGGGCCATAACGTGGCAGAATTTGCCGGCAAGGACATCACTGAAGAAGCCGTCATGGGCGCCATGGCGCACGGCGGCGAGATCGCCAAAGAGTTGACGCCATGAGCCAATCCGCCTTGCCCCAAATCGAAAAAGACAAAGGCCTGAATTGGATCGGCCTGCTGACCAGAAACGCAACACTGGTGGCCTTGGTGGCGCTGATTGCGTTCAACCTTGTCTTCACCAACCATTTCATTTCCATTCAGACTCTGAATGTGAATCTCACGCAGGTGGCTACGATTGTGATCGTTGGCGTCGGCATGACGCTGGTGATCGCTACGGGTGGCATCGACCTTTCGGTAGGCTCGATGATGGCCATTTCTGGTGCCATCGCCCCGCTGATTTTCCTCGGTACCTGGTTCAAGATTCCGGAAATCCATCTGGCGGTTGCGGTTGCGATGATTGTTGCCGTGGCGCTTGCGGGTGCGTTTGGCTGGTTCAATGGCTGGCTGATCACACGGTTCAAAATTCAACCGATTATTGCCACGCTGGTGCTTTTCATCGCCGGGCGCGGCATCGCACAGGTGTCCACCAATGGCAATTTGCAGCCCTTCAAGCTGCCGCAGTTCCAGTGGATCGGACTGGGCCGCTGGTTCGGCGTTCCGGTGCAAGTGATCATTATGGTGATCCTCGTCATTGTGGCGGCGTGGGTGCTGAAGCGGTCGCTGTTCGGGCGGCAAATCCTGGCTATTGGCGGCAATGAGCGCGCCGCGCGGCTGGCTGGCATTCCTGTCGCTGCGGTGAAGCGCTGGGTCTATTGCATCAGTGGGCTTTGCTCCGGCATTGCAGGCCTCGTCGTCATCGCGATCAATTCCTCCAGCGATGCCAATCTCGTGGGCCTGGGCATGGAGCTTGATGCCATCGCGGCGGTTGCCGTGGGCGGCACATTGCTCAACGGCGGCAAAGCCTCCGTGACCGGAACTTTGCTCGGTGCATTGATCATTCAACTTGTGCGCTACACCTTGCTGGCCAACGGCGTGAACGACGACGTGGCCAAGCTGGTCAAAGCGGCGCTGATCGTCGCGGCCGTCTGGCTGCAGCGCTATGGAAGGGCTTAAGCCATGAAAAAGTTTTCATTCCTCTCGCTGCTGTCCAGCCAAAGCGTTCTGATCGCGCTGCTGCTGCTCATCCTGTTTGGCTGGCTGCGCTATGATAACTTCCTCGGCCTGTTCAACATCTCGACAGTGCTGCGCTATAATTCAATGTTTGCTCTTGTTGCGCTGGGCATGTGCTTTGTGATCATGACCGGCGGCATTGACCTTTCGGTGGGCTCCACAGCTGCACTCGGCAGCGTGGTGTCTGCGATCCTCAGCCCTTATGGCTGGCTGATCGGCACGGCGGGCGGCGTGGCGGCGGGCTTGGCAGTCGGCATCCTGAATGGCGTGGTTATCGTGAATTTGCGCATCCTGCCCTTCATTGCCACGCTGGCCACCATGTTGGCGGCGAACGGCACGGCCTTGCTGTTGGCGCACGATGAATCAGTTTCGGTGTCCTATGACAGCAGCTTCACCACATTGGGCCAGGGCGATTTCGTCAATCTGCCGATCCCTGCCTTGATCGCTGTTGCCGCTTACATTATCGGCTCGGTCGTGTTGAATTATACCAGCACGGGCCGCACGGTTCTGGCGGTGGGTGGCAATGAAGATGCCAGCCGCCTGATGGGCCTGCCGGTCGACCGGGTGAAGTTCCTTGTTTACGCGTTGAGCGGAGGTCTTTCGGGCCTGGCCGGCGTGATCCTGGCTTCACAATTCGGTGCTGGCCAGCCGATCGAGGGCGTGGGCTGGGAGCTGTTTGCCATCGCCTCGGTGGTAGTGGGCGGTACTCTGCTCACCGGCGGTGTGGGCTCGGTGGGTGCCACGCTGGCGGGCGTGATGCTGCTTGGGTTGATCTTCAACATGCTGAACTTCGAGAATGGCATGGGCTGGATTTCACTCTCGGCCTATTGGCAATCGGTGATCCGCGGCCTGTTCCTGCTGGCGGTGGTAATCCTACAGTCGCGGCTGGTCTCGAAAGACCCGGCCGCTACGGCCTGACTTCACGCGCTGATCAGGTTGATCTTTGCCGAAGGGCGCAGGGCCAGATTGAACGTCTGGCCCGGTGCGAAGTTTTCACCTTGTGAACTGCGATCCAGATCGAAGACCAGCCGCGTGCCGTCTTCCAGCCTGGCATAGACACGCAAGCTGCGGCCCAGGAAGGTGCTGCTTTCTACGGCGGCGGCGAGTGGGCCAGTTGTGGCCAGCGCGAAGTCTTCAGGGCGGACATTCAACAGCGCTTGATCGCCCTGCACCGCAGCTGAAGCTGGAAGGCGCAGATGCGTGCCTGCCAGGCTGACTTCGATCTCATTGCCGCTCCGGGATACGACGCGCACTGGCAGCAGGTTGGTGGTGCCAATAAAGCTGGCCACGAAGCGCGAGGCCGGCTTGTCGTAGAGTGTTGCTGGATCGGCGATCTGTTCGATGCGGCCCTGGTTCATCACCACGATACGGTCGGAGATCGACAAAGCTTCCGTCTGGTCATGCGTGACCATCAGGAAGGTGGTGCCGATTTGCTTTTGCAGGCGCTTCAGTTCTAGCCGCATCTGTTCACGCAGATTGGCATCGAGCGCTGAAAGCGGTTCATCAAGCAAGAGCAGCCGTGGTTCGCAGATCAGTGCGCGCGCCAAGGCCACGCGCTGGCGCTGGCCGCCGGACAGCTTTTGCACCGGCTCCTTCGCCTTGTCGGACAGCCCTACCCGCTCCAGCGCTTCGCCGACGCGCTTTTTGGTTTCAGCGCCTGAGACATTTCGCAGCGAGGGCCCGAAGGCTACATTCGCCGAGACGTCCATATGCGGGAAGAGTGCGTAATCCTGAAACACGGTGTTTACCGGACGCGCATAGGGCTTGAGCGAAGTGATATCCGCACCATCAAGCAGCAAGCGGCCGGCGGTGGGTTCCTCGAAACCGCCAATCACCCGCAGCGTGGTGGTCTTGCCGCAGCCAGAAGGACCCAGCAGGCTGAGGAACTCACCTTCATGGATATCAAGGTCAATCGCATCGAGCGCCAGCATGGTGGGGCTGAATCGCTTTTCTACGCCGCGCAGTTGCAGAAAAGTCTTAGTCATCTTTGGCAGGCTTCACTTTTTGCATATTCACCCAGACGATGCTGGCCGCGGCCGCGCCCTCATTGCGGAAGGAATGCAGCAAGGTGCTCTTGAAGGCGAAGCTGTCGCCTTCGCGCAGCACATAGGGGATCTGGTCGATTACAAGTTCCACTTCACCGGATGTGACGATGCCGAATTCATGACCGGTATGGGCGTAGGACGTGGTGCCGCCGCCCGGTTCGATCTTCACCATCATGCCGGTGAGCGCAGCACCCGGCGGCGAGAGCAGATGCTTGGCGATGCCTTCCGACTGCACTGGCAAGCGACGGCGCTTGGTGCTGCGCACACAGAATAAATCATTGCTGTCATCATCACTATCCACGATCAGTGCCGTAGGTTCGACTTCAAGGGCAGCCGCCAGTTGCCACAGAACCTTGACGCGCAGTGAAGACAGGCCGCGTTCAATCTGGCTAAGTGCACCCAGTGACATGCCCGCCTTGCCCGCCAGTTCGGCCAGCGAGAGATTGCGTTCAAGCCGCAGGGCCCTCACTTTGCGACCCAAGCGCAGATCGGCCTCATCCAGACCCGTTGGCGTGGCATCCACTTCTGTCATTGCGTGATCCTTCAATCGCGGGAAGAAACCGAAGGGCGGTGCACGCCCTCCGGCAGGAAAGCCGGCGTCAGCCGCCGGCCTTCACTTTTTCGAACATCTTGGCCAGTTCATCCGATTGCTTCATCGGGCCGGTAAAGATTGTGCTTTTCAACATCACGTCGGGATCGGCCGGCAGCTGCAGCTTTTCCAGATCTTCTTTCTTCACGCTGGCGAAAGCGGAGGATGTAGATGCACCATAGCCATAGTCGTTGATCAGTTTGGCACCGGCTTCCGGCTCCAAGCGGCTGTTGATGAAGTCATAGGCGGCATCAACCTTCTTGGTGTCCTTCATCATCACGAAGCCGCACACCCAGGTGAGCATGCCTTCCTTCGGTTTCATGAATTCCACCGGCACGCCCTGCTTCTTGAGCGCCACGGCAGATGCATTCCAGGTCATCGCGGCAACCAGCGCGCCGCTGGCCAGGTTCTGCTCCACCGAGGTCATATCGGTCGTGTAGGTGGACATGAGCGGGCGTTGTTCGCGCAGCTTGGCTGCCACCTTGTCCATGCCTGCCTGGTCCATATCGAAGGGGCTGACGCCAGAAAGGAGGGCGGCCACAACCGGCGTGTCATGCACTGCATCGATGGTTGCCATCTTGCCGGCATAGTCCTTGTTCCACAGCAGATTCCAGCTGGCTTCCGGGTTCTTCACCAAATCCGTGCGATAGAGGATCGAGGTGTTACCCCAATCCCACGGCACGAACCAGACTTTGCCGTCGCCCGCCTGCAAATCCGGCAGATTGCGGAACACCGGGAAAATCTTGTCCCAGTTCTTGATCTTGGCGGTTTCGATTGGCTGCAGCAGGCCTTCCTTGTTCCAGCGCGCGATCTTGTCATAGCAGGGATGAGCAATGTCCGGATGGAAGCCAGCTTTCACCTTGGTGAAGGCATCATCATCATCGCCGAAAGTGGGTGCATCAAAACCTTCGGGGTGCAGCTTGTCATAGCCGGGGCTGAATTCCGGCGGTTCATATCCAGACCAGGTGAAGTATGTGAGCTTGTCGGCTGATTGGGCCACGCTAGAGGCCAGCATGGCCGTGGCGCAGGCCAGCGCCGCAAGAGTCTTGCGAAGACGCTTCGATTTCAGGTGTTGCAACATTTTATTTCTCCCTTTTTCTAATGTGAAGTGGTGAGTGCAAGGCTGCGGTCCTTGCGGCGCAGAATTTCGGAAATGGCGACGATGATGATGGACAGCGCTAGAACCGAGCTGCCCAGCGCCATGACCATCGGCAGGGATTTCGGGAAGCGCAGCTGGCTCCATATGTAAAGCGGCAACGTGGGTTCAGTGCCGGAGAGGAAGAAGGCCACGATGAATTCATCAAACGAAGTGAGGAAGGCCAGCAGGAAGGCCGAGGCAATGGCCGACAGCGCCAGCGGCAACATGATGCGGAAGAACACCGTTGCGTCCTTGGCACCCAGATCTTGCGCGGCTTCGGCTATAGTGCGCGGGATGGAGGCAAAGCGGCCACGCAGCACCATCACCGTGGTGGGCAGCGCCACCAGCACATGGCCGATCACGATGGCCAGGCGCGACGGGCCAAGGGCGATGATGTTGACCACGATCAACAGCGCAATGCCGATGATCACGCCGGGGATGAGAATGGGCAGGCGCGCAAGGCCGGAGATCAAGCGCGCGAGTTTGGAGCTGCCGATGATTTCCGCGTAAGCAATGCTGGTGCCGCAGAGTGTGGCGATTGAAGCAGCGGCGGCACCCACTTCCACGCTGGTGAGCAAGGATGATTTCAGCGCATCATTGTTCCAGAGGTTTTGATACCAGGCGAGCGTGAAGCCCTTGAGCGGAAAGGCCGCCTGCACCGCATCGTTGAAAGAGAACAGCGGGATCAACGCGATCGGCAGATAAATGAAGACGAGATAGAGCGCCACATAGGCGCCGAGCCAGCTGAAGCGCTTCATGCCGCACTCCATGATTTGCTGGCGCGGCGGGCCAGAAGCATGACCAGTAGCACCGTCAGCATCACCAGCACGGCGAGTGCCGAACCAAACGGCCAATCCTGCGCCTTGCCGAATTGCGCCTGGATGAGCGAGCCTATCATGGTGCTGTCCGGCCCGCCCACAAGTGCAGGCGTCACATAGTCACCCACGGTCGGCACGAAGACCACAACAGCGCCCGCCAGAACGCCGGGCATGGAATTGGGGATGGTGACGCGCAGCAGGGCTGTGAATGGCTTTGCGCCGAGATCAGCCGCTGCCTCCAAAAGGTTGCGTGGGATCACATCGAGCGAGACCAGAATGGGCAGGATGGCAAAGGGCGCATAGGCATGCGCCAAAGTCACCACCACGGCATAGGGCGTGTTGATGAACAGCGTTGTCGGTTCGCTGACCAGGCCACCCCCGAGCAGTGCGGAGTTCAACACGCCGTTAAAGGCCAGCACGATTTTCCAGGCGAAGACGCGCAGGAGATACGACGTCCAGAACGGCAGCGTAACAAGAAACAGGATCAGCCGCCGGTGCTTGCCGGCATGGAAAGACAGGTAATAGGCCACCGGATAGGCGGTGATCACGGTGACGCAGGTGACCACACCGGCGATCAGCAGCGAGCGCAGAATGATGCGGATGTAAAGCGGATCGGTGGCCAGCGTGATGAAGTTTTCAATTGTGAGCCCGCTGCCCAGCAGCGAGCCATCATTGTGGCGGAAGGCCAAGAAGACCAGCAGGCCCAGCGCGGCGAGAATAAACAGGCAGGTGACCAAAAGTCCAGGTGCCAGCATCGCGGCGCTGAAGCCGGTCGGTCGCATCGCGCTGGCGGTGGATGACGCCATCTTGCCTTTCTGCCTGTGAAAACAGGGTAAGTTTTTTTCATTTCTATGAAAGAGTCAAGCCGATTGGCAGTCAATCAAGTTAAAATCGGGAAGCTTGTGAAAATATTGGCCTTAGTTTCACGAAATTGAATGCACGGAAATCGCAGCGTGGACCAAGACTTTGGCTGTGACGCGTGGCATGAATCGCAAAACACGGTGAGGGCATCCATGAAAACTGCGGTCTGGACAGGCGATGAAAGCGATTACGATCTGGTGGATCTGACGCATGTGCTGCGCGACGGCATTCCATTCTGGCCCACCCATCCGAAATTCAAGATGGAGCAAGTGTCATTCCTTGAGAAGGGCGATGACGCCAGCCTTCACTCGGTTTGCCTGAGCGAACATACCGGCACGCATTTTGATGCGCCGTCGCATTTCATTCTGGGCGGCGCTTCAATCACGCAGATTCCAGTCGAGAAATTTTTCGGCCGACTAGCCAAGATCGATGCGGAACATGCCGCACCCGACAGCACCATTCCGGCGCAAGCGATCCTCGATTTCGAGGCAGCGCATGGCGCGCTCGAAAAGGGAGACGCGGTGGTGATTTCCTATGGCTGGCACAAGCTATGGGAAAAGAAAGAGCGGTTCCTGAAGGACTGGCCCGGCCTTTCGGAAGATGCGGCGCAGCTGTTGATTTCACGCGGCGTGCGGCTGGTTGCTACCGATTGCCTGTCGATGGATCATTTCACCTCAGCCAAATTTCCGGCGCATGTAGCGCTGCTGGGTGCGGGCATTTTGATCGGAGAGAATTTCGCGCATCTGGACAAGCTGCCGGTGTGGAGCTTCCTCACCGCCCTGCCCTTGCCGATTGAGAATGGCACGGGCTCTCCGGTGCGTGCCGTGGCCTTTGTGCCGAAAGGTTAGAACTTGCGCTTGAGCGGCAGGATTTGCGCGCCACTGGTGGCCGCATGATCTTGCGATGAGGTTTGGCCCAAGAATTCAGCGACGAAATCATTAGCTGGAAATTGGCGAATATGATCGGGTGTGCCGATCTGCACCAGTTGGCCGCCATCCATGATGGCCACGCGGTCGGCCAGTTCGAAGGCTTCGTCTTGGTCATGGGTTACGAAGATGGTGGTATGGCCGGTCTTGCGTTGCAGTTCACGCAGCCATTGGCGCAAGTCTTTCCTGATCTTGGCATCGAGAGCGCCGAAGGGTTCATCAAGCAGCAGCACGCGCGGCTCGATGGCCAAGGCGCGTGCAAGGGCCACACGCTGACGCTGGCCGCCGGAAAGCTGCGCGGGATAGCGCTTCTCAAGGCCATCAAGCTGCACCAGCTGCAGCAACTCGTTCACGCGCTTCTTGATGTCGGCTTCGCCCGGCCGCTGCAGGCGCGGACGCGCGCGCAGGCCAAAGGCAATATTGTCCTGCACCGTCATGTGGCGGAACAGGGCATAGTGCTGGAAGACAAAGCCGATGCGGCGGTCGCGCAGCGAGAGTGCGCGCGCGTTGATGTCTCCGAACATAACATCGCCGGCATCCTGAAATTCGAGGCCTGCAATGATACGTAACAGCGTGGTCTTGCCGGAGCCTGAGGGGCCAAGCAAAGCCACAAGCTCACCGCCATCCACCTTCAGCGACACGCGGTGCAGCACATCGGTCTGGCCGAAGTTCTTCGAAATTCCACTGATATTGACGGCAACAGACATTATGCAGTTCCTCGATTTTTATGTGCGGCGGCCAGCTCACCAGCGTAACGCCATTCCAGAATTGATTTGAGAAGAAGCGTGACGAGCGCCAAGGCTGCCAACAAAGTTGCAACCGCAAAGGCAGCTGCAAAGTTGTATTCGTTGTAGAGAATCTCGATCTGCAGCGGCAGCGTATTGGTCAGGCCGCGGATATGGCCGGAGACAACAGACACTGCGCCGAATTCGCCCATCGCACGCGCATTGCACAGCAGTACGCCATAGAGCAGTGCCCATTTGATGTTGGGCAGCGTGACATTCCAGAACGTATGAAAACCCGAAGCGCCGAGCGACAGGCTGGCTTCTTCTTCCTCGGATCCTTGCGCCTGCATCAACGGAATGAGCTCGCGGGCGACGAAAGGAAAGGTCACGAAAGTGGTGGCCAGCACAATGCCCGGCACAGCAAAGATCACCTCTACGCCATGCGCGCGCAGCCACGGGCCAAACCAGCCATGCGCGCCAAAAACGAGCACATAGATCAGGCCCGAAATCACCGGTGAAACGGAGAAGGGCAGATCGATCAAGCTGAGCAGCAGGTTTTTGCCGCGGAATTCATATTTGGTGGTGACCCAAGCCGCGCACAGGCCAAAGGCGGCATTGAGCGGCACGGCAATGCCCGCGACGAGAAGCGTGAGCTTTAGAGCAGCGCGGGTTTCGGGATCGCCCAGTGCGGTGAGGTAGGTGGCCAAGCCCTTCTTCAATGCCTCCGCGAAAACAATCGCCAGCGGCATGAACAGGATCAGGACCAGAAACAGCAAGGCAATGCCGATCAGGATGATGCGGGTGAAAACGCTTTCGCCGATGGGATCACGCCTGGGCATCACGCCTCCGCAAGCTGGCTTGGAGGCGGTTGACGAGCAGAAGGATGGCAAGAGAAATGGCAAGCATGACAACGGCAATCACCGTGGCGCCGCCATAATCAAATTCTTCCAGCTTGATCACGATGAGCAGCGGCGCGATTTCAGACACCATGGGGATATTGCCCGCGATGAAAATCACCGAGCCGTATTCGCCTACGGCGCGGGCAAAGGCCAATGCGGTGCCTGTCAGTAGCGCAGGATAAATACTCGGCAGCACCACATGGGTAATGCTGCGCAATCGGCTGGCACCGAGAAGGGCAGCGGCTTCTTCCACATCACGTTCGGCTTCTGCCAGCACAGGTTCAACCGCGCGCACGACAAAGGGCAAGCCGATGAAAATCAATGCTAGCGTGACGCCATAGGGCGTGTAGGCGATCTTGTAGCCCATCTTGTCGGCGATCGAGCCGATCCAGCCATTGGGCGCATAGAGCGCAGAGAGCGCGATGCCGGCCACGGCCGTGGGCAGCGCGAAGGGCAGATCAATCGCGGAATCCAGCAATTTTCTGCCGGGAAATTCGTATCGCACCAGAACCCAGGCGATGAGCAGGCCGAAGACGCCATCCACCAGAGCGGCAACCGCGGCCGCGCCGAAGGACAGGCGCAAAGCGGCGAGCGTGCGGGGGCTGGTGGCCAGGCGCCAGAAATCCACGGGGCCGACTTCGGATGCCTTTAGCACCAAAGCAGCCAATGGAATCAATACGATGATGCCGAGCGCCAAAAGCGTGAAGCCCAGCGTCACCCCGAAGCCCGGGATGACGCTGGCTTGCCTAAAGCGCAGGGAGGGCAGCGCCAGGGACATTAGTTGGTCGGCTTATAAATCTGATCGAAGATCGCGCCGTCGGCGAAGAAGGTTTCGCCGGCTTTTTTCCAGCCACCGAAATCCTTGTCGATGGAGACAAGATCGATTTTGGGAAGCTGCGCGAGATCGGCCGGATCAGCGGCTGACGCATCGGTCGGGCGGTAGTGCAGATGGGCTGCAATCTTCTGCGCCGGAGGAGAGAAAAGGTAATCAATATAGGCCTTTGCCTGCTTCTCGGTGCCGTTGGCCTTGGCGTTTTCTTCTATCACAGCGACCGGGGTTTCGGCATTGATCGAGATCGACGGATAGACAATGTCGAACTTGTCTTTGCCGAATTCATCGAGTGCCAAGTAAGCATCTGTTTCCCAAGCGAGAAGTACGTCGCCAATGCCGCGTTCTGCGAAGGTGGTGGTGGAGCCGCGGGCGCCAGTGTCGAGCACGGGGGCGTTTTTGTATACTGCGGCGATATAGTCTTTAGTCTTTGATTCATCGCCGTTATTTGCTTTCAGGCCCCAAGCCCATGCGGCGAGGAAATTCCAGCGGGCGCCGCCGGAGGTTTTCGGGTTGGGCGTGATGACGCCGATTCCAGGCTTGGCGAGATCGCCCCAGTCCTTGATTTCCTTGGGATTTCCCTTCTTCACCAGGAAAACGATGGTGGAGGTGAAGGGGGTGGAATTGTGCGGCAGCTTGGTCGCCCAATCTGCGGGCAAGAGCTTGCTTTTGCTGGCAATTGCGTCGATGTCGCCGGCCAGAGCGAGGGTGACAACGTCAGCCTTCAGGCCGTCAATCACCGCGCGGGCCTGTTTACCCGAGCCGCCATGTGACTGATTGATAATGACATTCTCGCCCGTCTTAGCCTTGTAATCAGCGGCGAAGCTTTCGTTGATGGCCTTGTAGAGCTCGCGGGTGGGATCATAGGAAACATTCAGCAGCGTGGTGTCTGCACGCGAAATTGCCGAGCCAGATCCGATGGTTAGCGCGACGGCGGCGATGGCGCCGGCATTGCGGAGATTGAAGTGTTTCATTGGGTAGCTCCTGATGTTTAATCTCTAATATCCACATAGTATACGGAATTAGTATAGTATCAAGTGCAATGTTCGTTAAAAAGAACAAACGTCATTTTAGAAAAACTAAATTGGCCTCAATTCGGCGGCAGCAAGCCATCCGATTGGTACAACACCTGAGCCAGCGAGGTGGTTTCCAAGGCGGACAAATAATCTCCATAGGCCTTGGCAAAGGCGAGGCGGACCTCGCATTTGGATTCCGTCTTGCAATCATCGCAGCGCTTGTAAGCCGTGCGCGACAGACAAGGCAAAGGCGCAATCGGGCCATCAATGGCGCGCAGCATGGGGCCAATATAAATGAGATCGGCCGGCTTCAGGAGATTGTAACCGCCATCGCGGCCACGGCGGGACGAGATATAGCCGGCGGATTTCAGCGCCAGCAGGATCTGCTCGAGGAATTTGCGCGGCAGCTGTTCCTGGGTGGCCAGTTCCTTGATCTGCAGGCCCTTGCCGCCTTGCACGCGGGCCAGGGCCACCATGGCCTTGAAAGCATATCGGGCGCGCTGAGAAATCATGCCCCTATCTAGGGACAGCCAAGGGCCTTGTGCAAGATGCGATTAGCTGGTCCAGCCGGGAGGCCAAGGATAGTCGCGCGGCTTTCGAGCCCATTCATGCTCCATGAGCTCAGCGTAGAAAAGCTCGCCACGTGCGGCGGTGTTCAAGACTGGGGATATGGCACTTTCTGGAAATGGCACAAGCTGCTCGTCTCGGCGGAAAAAGACACGCAAAGCTTCGAGAACATTTTTCATCAGGCGGCCCTCTTCATGGCTGGGCGAAGGTTTTCAAACAGCTGCTCGACGCTGGAGCGCTGCACATGGTCACGGCTCATCACGGCCTGCACGATGGGATCATCCAGCATTTCGCTTAAGGTCAATTCGCGCTCGACATATTTTCTCGGCTGCATATGCATGGTGGGCTCCATCATTTCTGCAACCTGTTTGCGCCCGGCAATGACACGGCACAATTCAGTAATATGGACGTCAGGCCGCAACATGATTGAATTCAGCCTTATAAACTGGAGGCTTTTCAGCTCCGCTCGATTCGACCTGTGAGCGCAGCCAATCGCGGAAGAACGACACTTTCGGCAGGTTCAATTTGGATTTCGGCGCCACGACATAATAGGCGAAGGTGACCGGCACTTCGGTGGAGAACAAACGCACCAGGCGGCCAGCTTTGATGTCAGCCTCGGCCAGAGTGGATTTGGCGAGGGCGATGCCGCGGCCTAGAATTGCAGCCTCCAGCACCAGGCTGGCCTGATTGAAGCGCGGGCCACGGGTGAAATCAATCTCCGTGCGGCCAGCGGCGCGCAGCCAGTGATCCCAACCGGGGCAGGATGGATCATTATCCGGGCTGTCATCATGCAGCAGGGTTTGGCCGGCAAGATCGGCCAGGCTTTTCAGCGGGCGACCATTCTTCAGCAAGGCAGGGCTGCAGACCGCATAGACCGATTCCGACAGCAGGCGCTCGGCATGCAATTCGGGGTAGGAACCGCCGCCATAGCGAATCGCGATGTCCACGCTGTCGCGGGTGAAATCGACCAGTTGCACCGAGGCCGAAACATTCACATCGATCTGCGGGTAAAGCGCCTCGAAATCGCGCAAGCGTGGCAGCAGCCATTTGGCGGCGAAGGATGGTGCTACGCTGACATTCAACGTGCCGGTTTCGCCTAGCGCGTCAATCGCGTCCATGGCGTTATGGAACTGGGCAAAGCCCGCCTGAATGGGCAGCAGGGCGGCGCGGCCTGCATCGGTAAGAGCAATGCCACGGCCGGATCGTTCCAGAACGGGCAGACCGATGAAATCCTCAAACAGGCGGATCTGGTGGCTGATGGCCGCCGGGGAGACGCCAAGTTCTGCCGCCGCCAGCGAAACGCTGACATTGCGGGCCGCGCTTTCAAAGGCGCGCAGCGCGTTCAAGGGCGGAAGGGTTCGTTTCATGGGCGGCTACTCTTTAATATCTACTAATTTAGTATAGTATAAAGTGAACAACGGGGTTGGCAAGGGGAATCTCCAGCGGAGCATTTCCGAAGAGTGTTCGCCGCTCAGGCATGTTTTTGAGGCGTTTAGGCTAGGTGGCTGTAGCTTTTGGGCTATCTGTCTGGAGCTTTTTGACAGAGGTTCGGTTGCCCGCTCTTTTGCTACTGCGGTTGCTCCCCCTCTCTCGCGTTGACCACGACCGTTTTGAGATGCAGTCTGTTGCCACGCAAAGAGGAGGGACTTCATGACTTCCACTTCACTGCCCGAAAATGATGGCGACTGGGACCCGGCACTTGATGCCGTGACGGCCGCGCCGAAGCATCACAAAGTTCTGTTTGAGAATGAGCGCCTGCGGGTGCTTGAGGTGACGCTTGAACCCAATGACGAAGAACCGGTGCACCATCACCAATGGCCTTCGGTATTTGTGCTCGACCAGATCCAGGGGCCGATCCACGATATTTCACCAGATGGCGTGCAACTGCCGCCGAACCGCGATGTCATCCAGGCGGTGCAGGCATGGAATGGCAAAGGCAGCCTCGTCGTTCACATGGCGCCACAAGCTGCGGGGCGCGTGCTCAATGCTTCACCGCTGACGCTGCATGGCATCCGGATCGAGATGAAAAGCTGACCTGCGCGGGATTGGGTTGACCAAACGAAAAAGCCCCGGCGGAGGCCGGCGCTCTCAACGCTGAAATGCTATCTCCTAGGTACTAATCTTGTAGGGGTTGTGGAAGCTGTCATCAGGGTTCTGCGCAGCTGGGGCGTTTGCATTGATGCCATGCTGGCCATCATCGACGACGGACAGGCCGTTGGTGGCCGGAGCGGACGCCCAGTTACCGTTATAGCTTTCGCAGGCTGTGCCCTGGTTGGCATGATTGGTTGAAGCGATGGACGTGCGAGCAAGGAAAGCCAGCGCGGCGAGAGTGAGTTCGTTCATTTTGTTTTTCCATTTTATCCGCGTTATTGCGGGTGTGATGGCGCACGTTTGCCGGACTGTGGTTGAACTGGCTCTGACACCAGCATTCACGGACCATTCAGGCGTTGAGGGTTGACCTGTTCCAAAAGGCCGCTATCAGTTTTTTTGATAGCACTCTTGCCGCTAAAGGAACGCCTATGACCAAGCCTGCTTTGCTGATGATCGGAAGCTACCCGAATTGGGACATGCAGGCGCTGGAGCGGGACTATGAGGTTCTGCGGCTGTGGGAACAGGCCGACAAGGATGGCTTTGTGGCGCAGCATGCGGCGCGCATCACCGCCATTGGCACACGCGGTGACCTCGGCGCTTCGCGCGCATTGATGGACAAACTGCCGAACCTGAAAATCATCGCCTGCAACGGAGTGGGCACGGATGCGATTGACTTGGCAGCCGCGAAGGCGCGCGGCATTGCGGTGACCAACACACCGGATGTGCTGAACGAAGAAGTGGCCGACCTGACGCTGGCGCTGATGCTGGGCATTGCGCGGCAGATCGGCAAGGGCGATGCCTTTGTGCGTTCTGGAAAATGGGCCAATGAGGGCTGGCCTTTGCTGACGCGGATGAGCGGCAAGCGGCTGGGGCTTCTGGGGCTGGGCCGTATCGGCCTGGCGATTGCCAAACGCGCCGAAGCGTTCGGCATGCCGATTGCCTATCACACGCGCACGAAGCGCGAAGGCTCGGCCTATACGTATTATCCTTCGCTGGTGGAGCTGGCGCAGAACAGCGATTTCCTGGTGGCGATTTTGCCGGGCGGTGCGGGCACGCAGAACATTGTGAATGCCGATGTGCTGAAGGCGCTGGGGCCCAAGGGCTTCTTCATCAATGTGGCGCGCGGCACGGTGGCCGATGAAGAAGCTCTACTGCAGGCGCTGGCGAACAAAACGATCGCGGGTGCTGCACTCGACGTGTTCTGGAACGAACCGAAGATCAATGAGCGATTCTTCAAGCTGGAGAACGCGTTGCTGCATCCGCATGGCGGGAGTGCGACGGTGGAGACGCGGCAGGCGATGGGGAAACTGGTGCAGGATAATCTGGCGGCGCATTTCGCCGGGAAACCGCTGCTGACGCCGGTGGGTTAAGGCCACCAGCCGGGTTTTCGCTCACTTCTCGACTTCACAATCCAGTTCGCCGGTTGGCAAATAGATTTGAAGCGTTGGGTCAGACCCAGATTGCATTGTCATATAGACGGAACCAGATTTCTCATTCACCTCCGCTTTATCCGTGGCTCCATCAATCACCCACGTGCAGTGAGATGATTGGCAATATCTGAATGGGGCTTTGAAATTGAGGCCACTCTTTTTGGAAAGCAAGGTCATCACGCCGCTCGATTTCCTGATCATGGTTCTCACTTCACCGGTGTTGGTTGATCCATTTTTGCAGTTCCAATACTGGTCTCTTGGAATTTCTGTGGGTTTTGCCTTAACATCATTCCTGTGGACGAGTTCGTAGCAATCCTGCGCAAATTTTTTGAGATTCTCATTCGATTCAATTTTGGAAGTGTCTGATCCAATCAAAAGGTAAATCCGCTCATTCTTGAGGTAATCTGAAAAATCGTCCGCCGCCACTACGCCTTCAACTTCCCAATTTCCGGATTCATCTGAACGCATCATCTCATTGGGATCGATATTGAAAATGGTGCCATTCATGCTGAGAGCCAATTTCAACTCCTGTTTGCGAATGATACTCACAACTGCGTCCTCATCAATATAGGGAAGCGCAAGCTTGAATATTGTGTTGGCGTCACAAGACAGCGAAAGCCCGTTGCACTCTCCATCTTCACAGCCACTTTCGGGCGCATAGATCGTGACGCCGGTTGCCGTTTTTGTTGCTGGCTGCGGAGAGAAAACGAGTTGTTCTGCCAATGAGGGCGTTACACTCAACGCAATCAAAATTGCCAACAGCGTTGGCCAAATCAAAGATCCCAGAAAAAGACGAAGAATTCCAGCCCCAGACTTGCGCATGCGCAACTCCCTGAATGAGTTGACATTCCCCCGGCCAGTTTTTCTGGCACGAAAGTTTGCTCAACGCAAGGATGCGGCCAATAAAGCGAAGGCTGTGCCTTAGACAATCCCGCCGCCGCCTGCTGCGACGACTGGGCGCTCGGCGGTTACCTTTTTGCGGTAGCCGGCGGCGCGGTAAGTGGCGATGGCGTCGATGGCGCCGCCCTTCTTCAAGCGCGACATGGCGAGGATGGGCTCCACGTCGGTGCGGTAAGCCTGCTTCAGCGTGGTGGTGGCCATCAAGGCGTCGTTTGACTCCTGATAAGATTCAAGCGCCTTGCGATCCACCAGCAAAGCTTGCGCATAGGAACGCTGCACTTCGATGGCGGACGACATCAGGCTTTCAATCGGGTCGGTGACATTGTGGCTTTGGTCTAGCATGTGCGCAGGATTGAAGCCCTTGGTCTTGTTCAGCTCAGCATCGACCAGTTCGTTGAAGACGAGGAACAGGCGGTACGGCTCGATTGAGCCAGCATCGAGATCGTCATCGCCATATTTTGAATCGTTGAAATGGAAGCCACCCAATTTGCCAAATTGAATGAGGCGCGAGACGATCATTTCGATATTGGTGTTCGGCGCATGGTGGCCGAGATCGACGAGGCAGAACGCCTTGTCACCCAGTTCCTTCGCGGTAAGATAGTTGCTGCCCCAATCCTGCATCACGGTGGAATAGAAGGCGGGCTCATACATTTTATGTTCGGTGAACAGGCGCCAGTCTGAGGGCAGTGCCGCGTAGATTTCCTTCAGCGAATCCAGATAATGGCGGAAGGTCTTGGCGAAGTTCTGCTGGCCGGGGAAATTGGTGCCATCACCGATCCACACGGTAAGGGCTTTCGAGCCCAGCTCCTTGCCGATTTCGATGCATTCAATGTTGTGATCGATGGCCTGCTTGCGCGTGGCTTTATCCATGTGGCTGAGCGAGCCATAGCGATACGAATATTTCTGGTTGGCCGCATCCGAGAAGGTGTTGGAATTCATTGCATCGAAGCCCAGGCCGAAACGGCTGGCAGATTGCTTGAGGCGCTTCGGGTCGGCCTTGTCCCATGGGATGTGCAACGACACGGTGGGCGTGGCCTGGGTGAGTTGAGCTATTACGGCGCAGTCTTCGATCTTGTCGAAAATGTCGCGCGGCTGGCCACCATCGGGGAAGCGGCCAAAGCGGGTGCCGCCAGTGCCCACACCCCAACTGGGAACGGCGACGGCGAAGTCGGAGACCTTGGCGAGAATGTCATCGATCTTGATGCCGCGGCGGGCGAGGTCTTCGCCGAGGAAGTCATACTGTTTTTTGAGCGTGGCTTCGCGCGCGGCGTTGGTTTCTTCCACCGTGGCGGCGGCGATCATCTGTTCTGACATGTTTCTCTCCCGGATTTTACCGCGTGAAGCTTTGTGCGTTGCCCGCATCTACGTTGATGATGTTGCCCGTGCTCTTGGCGGAGGCTTCCGAGGCGAAGAAGTAGATCGCCTCGGCAATGTCTTCCGGGAACACCGAGCGCTTCAACAGCGAGCGCTGACGGTACATTTCTTCGAGGCCTTCCTTGTCGGTCTTGTAAGTCGAGGCACGCTGTTCCAGCCATTCGCCGGCCCAGATTTTCGAGCCGCGCAAAACGGCATCGGGGTTCACCACGTTGACGCGGATTTGCTTTTCAGCGCCTTCAAGTGCGAGGCAGCGGGCGAGATGGATTTCAGCACCCTTGGCCGTGCAATAGGCTGATGCATTAGGTGACGCGGCGAGGCCGTTCTTCGACGCGACGAACACAATGTTGCCGCCGATCTTCTGCTGTTCGAACAGCTTGAAAGCCTCGCGCGAGACGAGGAAATAGCCGGTGGACAGAATATCCATATTCTTGTTCCACAGCGCCAGCGTGGTTTCAGCAACCGGGGCCGAGGACGCGATGCCAGCATTCGACACCATGATATCGAGGCCGCCAAATTCAACGGCAGCTTTGGCGAAGCCCTGCACCACTTGATCTTCCTTGGTCACGTCGATCAGCGTGTCGGCCACGAAATCCTTGCCGAAGGCGGCGGAGAGTTCCTGCTTGGCAGAGTCGAGCGCGGTCTGGTCGAAATCGGCGAGCACCACGCAAGCGCCTTCGCGCAGCAGGCGGATCGCCGTGGCGCGGCCGATGCCGCCGGCTCCGCCGGTGACGAGAGCCACGCGGCCAGCCAGAGATTTCGGCTTGGGCATGCGCTGCAGCTTGGCTTCTTCAAGCAGCCAATATTCGATGTTGAAGGCTTCCTGCTGCGGTAGGCCGGTATAGGTTGAAACACTCGATGCGCCGCGCATCACGTTGATGGCATTCACATAGAACTCGCCGGAGATGCGGGCGGTGGATTTGTCTTTTGCAAAAGTGAACATGCCGACTTGCGGCAACAGGAACACAACCGGGTTGGCATCGCGCATGGCGGGCGAATTCGGATGTTTGCAGGTGTTGTAATAAGTCTCGTAATTCTTGCGATAAGCTTCCACTGCTTCCGGCAGCTTGGCCTCATCCTCAACCACAAGCGGGGCGATCTTGGTGCGCAGGAAGTGATCGGGGCAAGATGTGCCGAGTGCGGCGAGCGGCTTCAACTCTTTCGAGTTCACGAAATCCAACACCGTGTCGCTGTCATCGAAATGGCCGACCATGCGGAATTCACCTGAGATGAGACCACGGATGACGGGCATCAGCTTGGCGGCCTTGGCGCGACGTTCATCGGCGGCGAGTGATTTCGTTACCGCGCCACCAAAAGCGGGCTTGCCCTTTTGCTGTTCTTCCAGCCAGGCGGCGGCCTTGTTGATGGCCCAGAGTGTGGTTTCGTAGCACTCTTCCGGAGTGTCCCCCCAAGTGAACAAGCCGTGGCTTTCGAGGATCACGCCCTTGGCCTTGGGATTGTCGAGGCAGAATTTTTCCAGCCACAGGCCCAGCTCAAAGCCCGGCTTTTTCCAGGGCAGCGTGCCGATGTCGTCACCGAATATCTTTTTGGTGAGTGCCTTCACATCCTTGGCGGCGGCGATGGCGATGATGGCATCGGGATGCATGTGATCGACATAAGGCTTGGGCACGAAGGCATGCAGCGGCGTGTCGATCGAAGCGGCGCGCGGGTTGAGGTTGAAGGTGGAATGCGGCAGGTAATCCACCATCTCGTCTTCATGCTCAACGCCACGGTACAATTTCTTCAGTGCACGGAGCTTGTCCATATAGAGTGTGGCAAAACCATCGCGTTTGATGGTGGCATTGTCGCCGCCGGAACCCTTGACCCAGAGCACTTCAACCTTCTCGCCGGTGAGAGGATCCTTGTCCCAGATCTTGGAGGACGTATTGCCGCCGCCGTAATTGGTGACGCGCTTGTCGGAGCCCAAAAGGTTGGAGCGATAGACCAGCCTGTCAGCCTCGTTCAGGCTGTCGGCCTTGGCCTTGTCCCAGAGATTTGGAATGGAAGTGGATGATTGTGTCACGAAGGGACCTCGCCTGAATTTTCCCGGAAATTTGCACTCGCCTGCCCCCATGTCAATCATAAACTGTCAACTTCGATCATTTTGCTGCAGTGCAGCAACTATTTCTGCTTGAAGTTGATTGACTTCGATCAATATCGCTCATAGCTTGTGACACCAGACAGGATCAACATGCACGAGAAAGAGCGACACAGCGCCATATTACAAGCCGTCAAGGAACGGCCGGTGGTGACGCTTGAAGAACTGGTGGCGCTTACGGATTCGTCCGAGGCAACCGTGCGCCGCGATATCACCGCACTCGACGCGCAGAACCAGTTGCGCCGCATTCGCGGGGGCTGCACGGCCATGAACCAGACGGCGCATCTGGCGGGCACGCCCTTCTCCGTTAATGCCACCAAACATGTGGCGCAGAAACGTGCCATTGCGCGCGCTGCCGCTGATCTGTGCCGCGACGGCGAGCCGATCATCATCAATGGCGGAACGACGACTTCCCAGATGGTTCAGTTTCTCACCGCGCGGGTGATGCCGGTGTTTACGAATTCGCTGCCGATTGCCGAGCATCTGCTGAAGCATTCGAAAAATCACGTCACCCTGCCCGGCGGCACGATTTACCGCGAACAGAACATCATCCTCTCGCCGTTTGAAAATGACATGACGCAGAATTTTTCGGCGCGGCGCATGTTTACCAGCGCGCAGGGCATTGGCCCTTTCGGCGTGATGGAGAGCGACCCGCTGCTGATCCTGGCCGAGCAGAAACTTCTGGCCCAGGCGGATGAACTGATCGTGCTGGCGGATTCCAGCAAGTTCCGCCAGCATTCGAGCCTGGTGCTGTGCAAGCTGTCGCGGGTGAATGTGGTGATTACCGATAGTGGCATTGAAGACCGCGAAGCCCAGGTGCTGCGCGAGGCCGGGGTGATGCTGATGATTGTGGATGTTGAGGGCGTGCGGGACTCAACGCTTTCGGCTTAAGCTACAAAAAAACGGGTGGAAACCAAATGGATCTCGAAAAATACGCCTTCAAGATGAAGCTGCATCCAGGCAAGACGGCGGAATACAAGAAGCGCCATGATGAGATCTGGCCGGAACTTGTGACACTTTTGAAGGATGCAGGCGTTTCGGATTATTCCATCCATCTCGATGAAGAGACCAATGTTCTGTTCGGCGTGTTGTGGCGACGCAAGGACCACACGATGGACGATCTGCCGAAGCAGGCAGTGATGAAGCGCTGGTGGGCTTACATGGCCGACATCATGGAAACCAATGCCGCCAACGAGCCGCTGGCCACGCCGCTGCTCAATGTTTTCCACATGGCATGAGCAGCCCACATACCAAAATTGCGGTCATCGATATTGGCAAGACCAATGCCAAGCTGGTGCTGTTTGATTTTTCGTTGGGCAAGGAAACCTGGTCGCGCCGGATGGCGAATGCCGCTGTGAAAGATGGGCTCTATCCGCATCATGATGTGGATGGGCTGTGGCGTTTCATTCTGGCGTCGCTGCAGGAACTGGCACGCGATCACCAAGTCGATGCAATCAGCATCACCACTCATGGCGCGAGCGGCGTGCTGCTGGCGGAGGATGGTTCGCTTGCCATGCCCGCTCTGGACTACGAACACATCGGCATTGATGATACGCGCGCGGCCTATGACAAGGTGCGGCCACCCTTTGCCGAGACGGGATCGCCCGGGCTGCATGTGGGGCTTAATCTCGGCGCGCAGATTTTCTGGCAGGCGCAGACTTTTCCGGAGGCATTCGCCAAGACCCGCTGGATTGTGATGTATGCGCAATATTGGTCTTACCTTCTGAGTGGTGTGATCGCCGGCGAGGTCACTTCGATTGGTTGCCATACGGATTTGTGGGCGCCGGCCAAGGCGGATTATTCCAGCATGGTGGATGCGCTGGGCTGGCGGCGTTTGATGCCACCGATCCGCAAGGCATCCGATTGCTTAGGCCCGATTACAGAGGAAGTGGCAGACGCCACGGGGCTTCCTGCGGACACGCCCGTCTATTGCGGCATTCATGATTCCAACGCCTCGCTTTATCCGCATCTGTTTTCGCAGAAGCTGCCTTTTGCCGTAGTCTCCACCGGCACCTGGGTGATCAATATGGCGATGGGCGGCAAGCAGGTGGAGCTTGATGCGGCGCGCGACACGCTGATCAATGTGAATGCGATGGGGCAGCCCACGCCCACAGCGCGCTTCATGGGCGGGCGCGAATTTCAGATTCTGATGGAAGGCAACAGTGTTGTCGCAAGCGAGGCCGATGCGGCGCGCGTGGTTGGTGATGGCGTGATGCTGCTGCCAGCCGTGGTGGAAGGCTTCGGGCCCTATCAGGGGCGCAAGGCAGAGTGGATCAACGCCGACGGAATCACGCCGGGCGAGCGGCGCGTGGCGGCGTCTTATTATCTGGGCTTGATGACGGCGAAATGCCTGGAGTTGATCGGCGCTGACGGGCCGGTACTGGTGGAAGGGCCGTTTGCCAGCAATGCGCATCTGGTGGCCATGCTGAGTGCCGCCACGGGCCGTGAGGTTTTGTTGGGGGCAGCGGAGGCTACGGGCACATCGCTGGGTGCTGCCTTGCTGGCCAATCCGGCTGCGGCGGCGAGTGAACCTGCACGGCGGGTGAAGGCGGATGGCGCTGCGCTGAAGCGCTATGCGGCGCAGTGGACGGAGCTGCTGACCTAGGCTGCGGTCTGGTGGATGCGAGGCCGCGTGTCGGGATTGAATGCCAACGCGCCGCATGGACCCGAGACCCGCTTACAACTCAGCCTGATGCTTCCCTTGTTGGCTCAGGGAGAATTTCATGCGCGGTCATTGCTTATGTGGTGCCATTGCTTTTGAAGTTGATGGTCCGCCAAAGGCTTGCGTGGTCTGCCATTGTGAAAGTTGCAGGCGGCAATGTTCGGCGCCGATGACGGCCTATATTGGCGTTCTGGAGGGCCGCTGGCGGTGGCTAGGCAAGTTGCCGAAAGTATTCAATTCTTCTCCCGGTGTGGAACGTACATTTTGCGATCAGTGTGGCTCGCCAATTTCTTTTCGCTCAAAGAACATGTCCGGTGTCATGCATTTTTTCTCGGCCGCTATGGAAGCGCCAGAAAAATTTGCGCCGACGATGCATGTCTCCTTTGAGGAAAAACTGCCCTGGTTGAAACTGGCCGACGGCCTGCCGACGCGATTTGGCCCTGACTATACGAAAGACGCGAAGTAACGCTTCAGGTGCCGGCGCTGTTGCCGAAGGGCTCTACACGCAGGCACGCAACCAACCGCTCCTGCTTCATTTCCAGCAGCGGAACAGTGGTCTTGCAGATGTCGATGGCCATGGGGCAGCGCGGATGGAAGGTGCAGCCGGAAGGTGGATTGAGCGGCGAGGGCAATTCGCCCTGCAGCACGATGCGCTGGCGTTTGCGGGCGGGATTGGCCTGCGGCGTGGCCGAGAGCAAAGCCTTGGTATAGGGGTGCTGCGGATTTTCGAAAATCTGTTCGACGCTGCCTTGCTCCACCACCTTGCCCAGATACATGACCATGATGTCCTTGGCGATGTGGCGCACCACGGCGAGGTCATGACTGATGAACAGATAGGCGAGGTTCAGGCGGTCTTGTAGTTCGGCCAGCAGATTGAGCACTTGCGCCTGGATGGAAATATCCAGTGCTGAGACCGGCTCGTCCAGCACCAGGATTTCCGGATCGAGCATCAGCGCACGGGCCACCGCAATGCGCTGGCGCTGGCCGCCGGAGAACATATGCGGGTAACGGTCGTAATGTTCCGGCCGCAGGCCCACCGATTCCATCATCGCGCGGGCCTTGGCGGTGCGCTCTGACTTGGAGAGTTTGGTATTCACCAGCAACGGCTCTTCCAGGATGGTGCCGATTTTCTGGCGCGGGTTGAGCGAACCATAGGGGTTCTGGAAAACAATCTGCACCTTGGGGCGAAGGCCACGCAACGTGCCATCATCGGCACCTACCACCTGCTTGCCGGTGATTTCCAGCGTGCCTTCGGTGGGGTGCTCAATCATGGTGACCATGCGGGCCAGAGTGGATTTACCGCAACCGGACTCGCCCACCACAGCGAGCGTCTCGCCGCGCTTCAATGAGAAGCTGGCGCCATCCACTGCCTTCAGAATGGCGGGCGAAGAGAACATGCCGCGCGGCACGTTGTAATGCTGCTTGAGACCGTTGGCCTGAATCACGGTCGTCATGCTTTTTTCAACTCTTTCACCAGCGGATAGTGGCACAGCGCGCCAAATTGATAAGGCGGCGGCGTCGTGCGGCACAGATCGGTGGCCATGGTGCAACGCGGGCTGAACAGGCAGCCTTGCGGCCTATCAAACTGGCCTGGCACCACGCCCTTGATCGAGGGGAGAAGTTTGCCCACCGCACGCTCTGGCAAGGCCGACAGCAAGGCGGCCGTGTAAGGGTGATGTGGTTCGGCGAAGAGACCTTGTACCGGCTGCTCTTCCACTTTCTGGCCGGCATATTGCACCGAGACGCGCTCGGCGGTTTCAGCGACCACGCCCATCGAATGGGTGATCAGCACCAGCGCCATGCCTTTTTCTTTTTGCAGGCGCACGAGAAGCTCAAGGATTTGCGCCTGGATGGTCACGTCAAGGGCGGTTGTCGGCTCATCGGCGATCAGCAGCTTGGGCGAACAGGCCAAAGCCATGGCAATCATCACGCGCTGGCTCATGCCGCCGGAGAGCTGATGCGGGAAGGCCTTCAGGCGCAGTTCGGGGGCCGGGATGCCCACTTCCTTGAGCAGCTCGATGGCGCGGGCCTTCGCATCTTTGTTGTTCATGCCCATGTGTTCGCGCAACGTTTCGGTGAGCTGGAACTCGACATTGAAACAGGGGTTGAGGCTGGTCATCGGCTCCTGGAAGATCATGGCGATGTCCTTGCCATTGATCTTGCGGCGCTCCTGCGGGGAGAGCTTCAGCAAGTTCTTGCCGTCGAAGGTCATTTCATCGGCGGTGACGCGCGCCGTCCAAGGCAGCAATCCCATGACGGCCAGCATGGCCACAGATTTGCCGGAGCCTGACTCGCCCACGATGGCGAGGATTTCGCCCTTGTCCACCGATTGGGTCAGGTTCTCAACGGCGCGGAACCAGCCGCGCGCCGTTTTGAATTCCACCGTGAGGTTCTTGATATTGAGCAGCGCCATGGTCAGCTGCGCCTCAAACGCGGATCAAGCGCATCGCGCAGGCCATCGCCCATGAGATTGATGGCCAGCACCGTGATCAGGATTGCGATGCCGGGCATGGCGGTGACCCATGGTTGAGACGACATGAGATCGCGGGTGTCACCCAGCATCGAGCCCCATTCGGGCAGCGGCGGCTGGGCACCAAGGCCCAGGAAGCCGAGGCCTGCAGCTTCCAGCATGGCATCAGATACACCAAGCGCGCCCTGCACGATCATTGGCGCAAGGCAATTGGGCAGCACGGAGGTGAGCATCAGGCGGAAGGGCCGCACGCCGGTGACTTTGGCGGCGGTGACATAATCCTTGCTGAGTTCCACCTGGGCTGCAGCGCGCACCAGGCGCACATAACGCGGCAGGAAAACGATGGTGATGGCCACAATGGTGTTGGTGAGGTTGGGGCCGATCACTGCGATGATCATGATGGCCAGAACAAGATCAGGAATGGCCATGATCAGATCCATGATGCGCAGCACGATCACATCAAACAGCCCGCCCACATAGGCGCAGATCAGCCCGATCACGATGCCGATGAATGTGGAAATCACCATCACCGCGACGCCGATGAAAATCGAAAGCCGCGAGCCATAGATGATGCGGGCCCACATGTCGCGGCCGATGGGATCGGTGCCCAGCCAATGTTCCCAGCTGCCCTGCACATCACCATAATGAGCCCAGACCGGCGGGAGTTTGGTGGCGAACCGGTCGCTGATTGGATCATAATGGGTGAAGAGCGGCGCGAAGATGCCAAGTGCGAGAATGAGTGCCAAGACAACGAGGCCCACCACCGCGCCCCGGTTTTCGCGAAACGCATTCCAGAACGCCATGAAAGGCGATGGTGGCGATGGCGCTTTCACAATGGTGCCGGCGGTTTCAGCGCTCATTACGCACCTTCGGATTGATGATGCCCAGTGTCATGTCAATCAACAGGTTGAAGGCGATGACCATGATGGCGATCAGCATGATGCCGCCCTGCAAAGCCGGATAATCGCGCCTTGTGATGGAACCGATCAACCACTTGCCAATGCCGGGCCAGGAGAAAATGTTTTCGGTTTGCACGGCACCCGCCAGCAGCGTGCCCACTTGCAGGCCGATGGTGGTGACCACCGGAATCAAGGCATTGCGCAGCGCGTGCATGCTGACCACGCGGAAGGGCGAGAGGCCCTTGGCCCTGGCGGTGCGGACATAATCTTCCTCCAGCACTTCCAGCATGGAAGAGCGCGTCATGCGGGCCACCACGGCGAGCGGCAGCGTGCCCAGCACAATGGTGGGCAGGATCAGATGGCGCACCACATCGATGAAGGCACCTTTCGGACCCCAGATCAGTGAATCGATCAGCAGCAGGCCGGTATGTGCTGGGTAATAGAATTTGATGAGGTCAACACGGCCTGACACGGGCGTGAGATGCAGCGTGTTCGACATGAAGAATATCAGCACGAGGCCCCACCAGAAGATCGGCATCGAATAGCCGGTCAGGGCCGACGTCATCAAAGCCTGGTCATAGAAGCTGCCGCGCTTCACTGCAGCGAAGACGCCAGCGGGAACGCCCAGGATGATGGAGAAAAGTGCCGCACAGATGGAGAGCTCAAGCGTAGCTGGAAACAGCGTCCAGAATTCCTGCAACACAGGCGCATGCGAAACAATCGACGTGCCGAAATCGCCGTGCAGGATGCTCCAGACGTAATCGAGGAACTGTTTCCAGATAGGCTGATCCAGCCCCATTTGATGGCGCAAATCGGCCAGCCGTTCAGCCGAAATGCCGCGCTCACCGCGGCGCACCTCGATGGGGTCGCCCGGTACAAGCCGCAAAAGCATGAAGGTGACAAACATCAGCGCGACGAAAGTAGGGATCGTCAGTGCCAAGCGCCGGATGAGAAAGCGAAGCATGATACGAATAGAAATGAAGGGGCGGCGCGAGGCCGCCCCTTCAAAACCTGTTACTCAGCAACGTCCACGTTATAGAAGACGTGCGAGCCGAGCGGGCTCACCTTGTAGCCGGTGACCTTCTTGCTGACCGGTTCGAACACGGTGGAGTGGGCCACATTGAGCCACGGCACCTGTGCATCGACGATCTTCTGGGCATCGACATAGAGCTTGGTGCGCTCAGCCTGATCGCTCAGAGTGGCGGCCTTGTTCACGTCGTCCTGGAATTTCTGGTCACACCATTTCGGGATGTTGTTGCCATTCGGCTTTCCGTCCTTGCCGCAGCCCAAGAGCACAGCAAGGAAATTGTCCGGATCACCATTGTCGCCGGTCCAGCCGAGGAGCGCCATCTGGTGTTCACCAGCCTGGGCGCGCTTGCGGTATTCACCCCATTCGTAGGACACGAGCTTGGCGTGGATGCCGACCTTTTCGAGATCAGCCTGCATCATTTCAGCCATGCGCTTGGCGTTCGGATTGTAGGGGCGCGACACGGGCATCCACCACAGGTCGGTTTCCAGATCCTTCACACCAGCCTTTTCAAGAGCGGCCTTGGCAGCTGCCGGATCATAGGCAATGTCCTTGGCGTCATTGTCGTAAGACCACATGGTCGGAGGAATCGGGTTCTTGGCCTTCTGGCCAGCGCCCTGATAGACTTCCTTCAGGATGGCATCACGGTCAATCGCCATGGCCAGGGCCATGCGCACTTCCGGCTTGTCGAACGGAGGCTTCTGGGCATTGAAGGCCAGATAGCCGATGTTCAGGCCAGCCTGCTGCACCAGATCAATGGTGTCATCCTTGGCGATGGTCGGAATGTCAGCCGGGTTTGGATAACCCATGATCTGGCATTCGCCGGCCTTCATCTTGGCATAGCGCGCCGAAGCGTCAGGCGTGATGGCGTAAACCAGATCATCCACCTTCGGCTTGCCACCCCAATAATCCGGGTTGGCCTTAAAGCGGATGACCGCGTCCTTCTGGTAATCGACGAAGCTGAAAGGGCCGGTGCCGACCGGGATTTGGTCGAACTGTTCTGGCGTGCCCTTCTTCAACAGGAAGTCAGCATATTCAGCCGATTCAATGGTGGCGAAATCCATGGCCAGGTTGGCGAGGATCGGCGCGTTCGGTTGCTTCAGCTTGATCACGACGGTGTTGTCGTCGGTCTTGGAAATCTTTTCCAGGAGGTCGGGCATGCCCATGTCGTTGAAATAGTCATAAGCGCCGCCGGAGACCTTGGCATAGGGATGGGCCGGATCCTGTTGGCGGCCGAAGGACCACAGCACGTCATCAGCATTGAAATCACGGGTCGGGGTGAAGCCGTTCACACCGGAATGGAACTTGACACCCTTGCGGAGATGGAAGGTCAGCGTCAGGCCGTCTTCAGACACATCGGTCTTCTCGGAGAGGGCCGGTTCGGTCTGGGTGGTGCCGGGGGTGAAACGCACCAGCGTGTCGAATACTGGGCGGGCCGCGTCAAAGCTGGTGCCGGTGGTGTTGATGGCCGGGGTGAAGTTTTCCGGCGAGCCTTCCGAGCAATAAACCAGCGACTTGGCGTTTGCGGCGCCAGCGGCAAGCATTGTACCAATCAGAAGGGTTGCAGCGAATCCTGCGGTGAGTTTCATGTTGTTCTCCCTGTTTCAAACCGCCTTGAGGGCGGCGAATGAGGGGAGCTAAGCACGGTTTGATCCGTTGGTCAAAATCCCTTGGGCGCGACTTGAGGGCGCGGGAAAACCACCCTAACCCGCCAGTTCTTCCTTCAAGATTTCCAGTTCCAGCCACTGATTTTCCGCATCATCCAGTTCCTGATGCGCGGCGGCCTGGCGGATGGAGACTTTTTCGAAGCGGGCCGGATCACGCGTAAAAAGCGTTGCGTCCGACATTTCGTGTTCGAGCTTGGCCAGTTCGGATTTCAGCGATTCCATGCGGGCGGGCAGGCTTTCGAGCGCGTATTTTTCCTTGAAGGAGAGTTTGCGCTTGGGCTGCGCGGCGGCGGGCGCTGCAGGCATTTCGGCTTTTGGTTTTTCAACTTTGGGTTCTGCCTTGATCTTGCGGACTTCGACACCTGCGCCGCGCTGGGCCAGCATGTCGGAATAGCCCCCGGCATATTCCACCCACTTGCCCTCGCCTTCGTACATCAGAACCGAGGTGGCGAGTTTGTCGAGGAAGTCACGGTCATGGCTGACCAACAATACGGTGCCCTTGTAGCTGTCGAGCATTTCCTGCAGCAGGTCCAGCGTTTCGAGATCGAGATCATTGGTGGGTTCGTCGAGGACCAGCACGTTGGAAGGCTTGGCCAGTTCGCGTGCCAGAATGAGGCGGGCACGCTCACCACCGGACAGAACGGAAACCGGCGTGCGGGCCTGTTCGGGGCGGAACAGAAAATCCTGCATATATGTGACGACATGCTTGGTCTCGCCATTGACCGTGACCGACTGGCCACGGCCGGCGGTGATCACATCCTGCACAATGTCATTGGGATCGAGGCTGGCGCGGGATTGATCGAGCGTGACCACTTGCAAATTGGTGCCGCGTTTCACAGCTCCGGAATCGGCTTCCAGCGCGCCTGTGATCAGCTTGATCAGCGTGGTCTTGCCGGCGCCATTGGGGCCGACGATGGCGAGGCGGTCACCGCGCAGGAGCAGCAGATTAAGATTGGCGACGATGGTGCGATCACCGAAACTTTTGTTGAGCTTCTCGGCTTCGAAAACCAAACGACCACCGAGTTCGCCTGAAGACGCGGCAAGTTTCACCACGCCTTGCTGGCCGACATATTCTTTGCGCTCTTTCCGCAAGGACCCGAGCAGCGCCACGCGGCGCATGTTGCGCTTCCTTCGCGCGGTGACGCCGTAACGCATCCAGTGTTCTTCAGTGGCGATGCGCTGGGCCAGTTTGGATTGGGCTATTTCTTCCTCTTCCAGCACCTTGTCGCGCCATTCCTCAAAAAAGGCGAAGCCCTGGTTGAGGCGGCGCGTTTCGCCACGGTCGAGCCAGATGGTGCGATTGGAGAGTCGTTCCAGAAAGCGCCTGTCATGGCTGATCAAGATGAAGGCGGAGCGCAGGCTCTTCAATTCTTCTTCCAGCCATTCGATGGCGGGCAGGTCGAGATGGTTGGTGGGCTCATCGAGCAGCAGCACATCAGGCTCTGGCGCCAGTGTGCGGGCGAGAGCCGCGCGGCGCATTTCTCCGCCCGAAAGATTGGTGGGGTTTTCTTCGCCGGTGAGGCCCAGCTCATTGAGATAGTGGCGGGCGCGGTAAGGATCATCAGTGGGGCCGAGGCCTGCTTCGACGTAAGCCTGCACTGTGTCGAAGCCGGCGAAATCCGGCTCCTGTGGCAGGTAGCGCACCGTTGTGCCGGGCTGCAGGAAGCGCGTGCCGCCGTCTTGCTCGACGAGGCCGGCCGCGATTTTCAGCAGCGTGGATTTGCCGGAGCCGTTGCGGCCGACCAAGCACATGCGATCATCGCCATGCAGCATGAGTTCCGCATGATCGAGCACCGGCCTGCCCCCAAAGGTGAGCAGGATGTTTTGCAGATTGAGAAGAAGGTCAGCCATTCCGCGCGACGTATGGCGGAATGGCTGCCGAAATCAAGCTTCGCGGTAAGTGCCCATCTTTTTGGCGGCTACCGTGGCCATGTAATCCATCAGGCCGTGATTGAGGGCATCAAAGGGTTCAAGCCCCAATGAGGTGAGGCGTTTGCGGATGGCAGGCATCTGGGATGGTGGAACGCCGCTTTCAATCACCGAGGATACGAAGGCGGCAAAGCCGGGTGGCGACCAGCCCTTGTCCTTCGACAACTCAGTGTGAATGAAGGTGAGGCCCTGGAAGGCATGGCCTTCGCGCTTCACCGGCCCATGCATATGCGCACCACAGCCGGTGCAGGCATGGCGCAGGATCACGGCGTTTTCATCCACGATCTTGAGCTTGTGGCCATTTTGCAGAACCTTCACCTTGTCGGTCGGCGCTACGGCGACGACGGAGAAGATGGCGCCATCGGGCTTCCAGCATTTGGTGCAGCCGCAGGCGTGATTGTAAGCAGATTGCGCGCCAATCTCGACCACCACCGGATCGCTGGTGCAAAGACACGTGAGGGTGCCACCGGCAAAACCCTTCTTGGCAGACTTTGCAACGCCGCCATCGATGCCGGGATGCAATTTGACGCTTGGAGCGGCTGATTTTTTTGCCGCCTTTTTCTTGGCCGCTTTTTTAGGGGCCTTCTTCGCTGCTTTTTTAGCCATGGGCTTCCTCCTGTTATTAGATCAGTTTTAAGATGATCGAAGTTAGAGACCGTGTGGCGATTTTGACTTTTCTGCGAAAAGTCAAAACGCTTTAAAAGATGACGACACTCCTGATAGATTTGCCCTGATGCATAAGATCAAAGGCATCGTTGATTTTTTCCAAGGGCATGGTGTGGGTGATCATCGGGTCGATCTGGATTTTCTTGTCCATGTACCAATCGACGATCTTGGGCACATCGGTACGGCCGCGGGCACCGCCGAAAGCCGTGCCCTTCCAGGTGCGACCCGTCACCAGCTGGAACGGACGGGTGGAAATTTCCTGGCCAGCGCCAGCAACACCGATGATGATCGACTGGCCCCAGCCGCGGTGCGAGCATTCGAGCGCCTGGCGCATCACCTTAACATTGCCGGTGCAATCGAATGTGTAATCAGCGCCACCGATTTGATCTGCACCACGCTTGGTCATGTTGACGATATAAGGCACCACATCGCCCTCGATCTTTGTGGGATTCACAAAGTGGGTCATGCCGAAACGCTCGCCCCATTCCTTCTTCGAATCGTTGAGGTCCACGCCGATGATCATGTCGGCACCCGCAAGCTTCAAACCCTGGATCACGTTAAGGCCGATGCCGCCCAGGCCGAAGACCACGCCGGTTGCACCCTGTTCCACTTTCGCGGTGTTGATCACCGCGCCAATGCCGGTGGTGACGCCGCAGCCGATGTAGCAAATCTTGTCGAAGGGGGCGGAGGTGTTGACCTTGGCCACTGCGATTTCCGGCAGCACGGTGTAATTCGAGAAGGTGGAGCAGCCCATATAGTGATGGATCTTCTGACCCTTGTAGGAGAAGCGCGAGGTGCCATCAGGCATGACACCTTGGCCCTGCGTCGAGCGGATCGCCGTGCAGAGGTTGGTTTTGCGCGAGAGGCACGACGGGCATTCGCGACATTCCGGCGTATAAAGCGGGATGACGTGATCGCCCTTCTTCACCGAAGTGACGGCGGGGCCGACATCAACGACGATGCCTGCGCCTTCATGGCCGAGGATGGCGGGGAAAAGTCCTTCGGGGTCTGCGCCTGACAAAGTGAATTCATCGGTGTGGCAGATGCCGGTGGCCTTGATCTCCACCAGAACTTCGCCAGCCTTGGGGCCTTCGAGATCAAGCTCGACAATTTCGAGAGGTTTTCCGGAAGCAAAGGCCACGGCCGCGCGCGTTTTCATCGAAGTTCCTCCCGCTTTTTTTGAGAGGCTAGCATGAAGGCGCGAGGTCGGAAAGTGGGGCCGCGCAGATGAGCCGATTACGAAGCTAGATAGGCTTTCACGGTTTTCTCGGCGCCATTTTTCCAGACCTCGTTCAGGTAATGCGCGAAGAGTTTCTTCATTTCTGGGTGCTGGCCCACTTCGCCGTAAATGTCGGCCATGTCGAGCCAGGCTTGCGGATTGTCCTTGGCCTTTTGGGCGGTGGGTTGCAGTGCGGCCCAGCTGGGGTCGTTGGCTTCGATCACTTTGCCGCTGTCGCTGGTGCCATAGCAGTAGCGGCACCAGAGAGCGCTCTCAAGGGCCAGGCCGTTGATCGACTTGCCGGCCTTCAGGCGGTCGGCGATGGGGGGCACGATGAATTTGGGCTGGCGGTTGGAGCCGTCGAAGCACAGCCTGCGCACGGTGTCGGCAATTTTGGGATTGGAAAAGCGGCGCTCGATCAGCTTCTGGTAATCCTTCAGATCCGTGCCGGGCACGGGCCCTACGGTGGGGCGGATTTCATCATCCGTCACTTTCTTCAAATAATCACGCACCAGCGGATTGGCCATCGCGTCATGCACGAAGTGAATGTCGAGCAATCCGCTGATATAGGCAATGACCGCGTGGCCGCCATTGAGGATGCGGATTTTCATATATTCCCAGGGCGTGACGTCCTTGACGAATTCAGCGCCGACCTTTTCCCAAGCCGGGCGGCCCAGGGGGAAGTTATCTTCCACCACCCATTGCTTGAATTCTTCACAGAAGATCGGCCACTTGTCTTCGACACCGAAGGTTTCAGCACAAATTTTGCGTTCGCGGTCACCTGTAGCCGGCGTGATGCGATCGACCATGCCATTCGGGAATGCGACGTTCGCAGTAATCCAATCAGCAAAAGTGGAATCAGACAATTTCGCCAAGCCTACCACGGCGTTCTTCGTCACCACGCCATTGTGTGGCACGTTATCGCAGGACATCACGGTGAAGGCCGGGATGCCCTTGGCCTTGCGCAGCTTCAGGCCTGCGACAATGAAACCGAACACAGTGGCGGGGTCATTCGGATTGGCAGCATCCTTGGCGATGGCTGGATGCTTGGGATCGAATTTCTGGGTGGCGGGGTCAATGAAATATCCACCTTCAGTGATCGTCATCGAGACGATGCGGATCGCGGGGTCGGCCAGTTTTTCGAGGATGGCCTGCTTGTTGGCGGGTGGGATGAAATCAATCAGCGGGCCGGTGATGTGGGCAGTTGAAAGATCATTGTCCTGCTCCACCACGGTGGTGAGGAAATCCTGTGACGCGAGCGTCTGACGCAGCTTCTCGTCGAATTCCATCACGCCGGTGCCAATCAGCGCCCAATCATGATCATGACCCTTGTTGAACAGGTCATCGAGATAGACGGCCAGATGCGCGCGGTGGAAATTGCCCACGCCGAAATGCAGGATGCCGGGCTTCAGCCCCTCGCGCTTGTAAGTGGGAATGCGCATCTTCTTGCCAATTTCCGGCAGATTGGCGAGCGACAGATTGGTCATAGCGAACTCCTACAATAACGAAATGGCACGGCTGGCCAAAGCCAGGACCGGTGCGTTGGTGTTGCCGGATGGAATGAAGGGCATGGCCGAGGCATCAATGACGCGCAGGCCGGTGATGCCGCGGACTTTGAGATCAGTATCCAGCACGGCCATTTTGTCATTGGCTTTGCCCATGCGGGCGGTGCCCACCGGGTGCCAATTGGTTTTCACCGTGCGGCGGCAATGTTCGGCGAGATCGGCCTTGCTGGTCACATCCTTGCCGGGCAGCACTTCGTAAGTGATGCGGTCCGCCAGCGGCTTCTGCTTGAGGATTTCGCGAGCGAATTTCAGGCCTTCGATTTCGAGGCGCAGATCATCGGGGTCGCCGAGGTAATTGTTATCCACCACCGGCTTGTCATGCGGATCAGTGGAACGCAGTTTCACCGTGCCGCGCGATTTGGGGCGCAGCAGGCAAGCGTTAAGCGTGACGCCATCCTTGGGCTTGGGGCCGGCCACATCGGCATCAAGATACACGGATGGCACGCAATACATCTTGATCGTCGGGCGCTTGCCGCCATCGGGATCAATATAGGCACAAGCCTCTACGCCCACGCTGGTGACGGGGCCTGTCTTGAACAGCAGATATTGCAAACCGTTCCTGATGGCGCGCAGGCCTTTATCCTCGCCGTCATAACCAAAGTGGCCATTGGTGGCGGAGACGACGGGGACTTCGTGATGGTCCTGCAGGTTTTCACCTACGCCGGGCAGATTGAATTTGGTTTGGATGCCGTGGGATTTGAGTTCGGATTCCGGGCCGATACCGGAGAGCATGAGAAGCTTCGGTGTGTTGTAGCAGCCGGCAGCTATCAGAACTTCCTGATTGCAATAGGCGGTGCGCGTCTGGCCATGCCATTGATAGGTGACGCCCTTGCAGGCCTTGCCTTCGACGATGAGGCTGGTGACCAGCGCATCGGTTTCCAGTGTGAAGTTTTTGTCGCCCTTGATCTGCGAGAGGAAGGCATCAACCCCATTCCACCGCCTACGCGCGCGGGTGGTATATTGCATGGTGCCCACGCCACCTTGCGACTTGCCATTGAAATCCGGGTTGAAGGGAATGCCCAGGCCCTGCGCAGCCAGGATGTAATCTTCTGTGGCCTGGCAGCGCGCGCCGGTGCCGGAGACGTGCAGCGGGCCGCCCACGCCGTGATATTCATTGTTGAAATCGTGGTTGTATTCCATCGAGCGGAAATGCTTCAGCATCTCGGCATAGGACCACTTGCCTTTGGTGCCCAGGAAACGGTCCCAGTTGTCGTAATCTTCGGCCTGGCCTCTTGTGTAGACCATGGCATTGACCGAGGTGCCGCCGCCCAGAATGTTGGCCTGGCCGATTTTGGGCGAACGTCCGTTCAGGTGTTTCTGCGGCACCGGCACATGCAGTTCCACACTGTCACTGCCGCCGATGCCCTTCATCCAGGCGGCTGGCATTGGCAGGAGAAAGCGTGAGAAGCCGGAAGCCCGGGCAGGCCCACGCTCAAGCAGCAGAACCTTGGCCTGCCGCTCTTTCACCAGGCGCCAGGCCGCAACACAACCCGCCGAGCCACCGCCGACGATGATATAATCAAAGCCCGTGGACATGTGCAGTGGTCAGGCGGGGACCGCCCTGCCCTCTTTGTTGAAGTGATGGGTGCGGCCTTTTTCAGGCGTCATGAAAATCTTGTCGCCGGGGGCGAACTTGCTTTCACCACTGGCACGCACGGTGATTTGGCCGCGCTTGCCGCCATCCACATGCAGGAACGTATCCGAACCCAGATGTTCCGACAGTTTCACCGTGCCCTGCCAATCGCCCTTCTTGCCATCAATAGAGAGATGCTCAGGGCGCACGCCGATCGAATTGCCTTCGACGAAATTCATCTTGGGCGAGCCGATGAAGCCGGCCACGAAAAGTGAATTGGGCTTGTTGTAGAGTTCCAGCGGCGAACCAACCTGTTCGATATTGCCGCGGTTCAGAACCACGATGCGGTCTGCCATGGTCATGGCTTCTACCTGGTCATGGGTCACATAGACCATGGTGGCCTTCATGTTCTTGTGCATTTCGAGAATCTCGACGCGCATGTTCACGCGCAAAGCGGCATCGAGATTCGACAATGGTTCGTCGAACAGGAAGGCTGACGGCTCACGCACGATGGCGCGGCCGATGGCGACGCGCTGGCGCTGTCCGCCCGAGAGCTGGCGCGGCTTGCGGTCCAGATAATCGGTGAGGTTCAATTTGCCAGCGGCTGAAGCCACGGCCTTGTCAATCTGGTCCTTTGACTGCTTCGCCATCTTCAGCGGGAAGGCGATATTGTCACGCACCGACATATGCGGATAGAGCGCATAGGACTGGAACACCATGGCGAGGCCACGCTCGCCCGGTGCGGCATCGGTCACATCGCGGCCATCAATCGAGATGTGGCCGGATGTTGTGTCTTCCAGGCCTGCAATGAGGCGCAGCAGCGTGGACTTGCCGCAGCCCGAGGGGCCGACGAAGACGATGAATTCGCCTTCGCGGATTTCAAGATCAGCGCCCGGGATGATGACGTGTTCGCCAAAGGCCTTGCGCACTTTGTTGAGAGAAATCGTGCCCATGTTATTTTACCGCTCCGAATGTGAGACCGCGTACGAGTTGACGTTGCGAGAACCAGCCCACCACCATGATGGGGGCAATCGCCATGATAGAAGCCGCCGAAAGCTTGGCCCAGAACTGGCCTTCGGGGCTGGAATATTCCGAAATGAAGAAGCTCAAGGGAGCAGCATATTTATTGGTGAGGTTGAGGGTCCAGAAGGCCTCGTTCCACGCCAAGATGAGATTGAGCAGGCAGGTCGAGACGATGCCGGGCACACCCATCGGCAGAAGGATGCGGGTGAGCTCGTTCCAGACTGATGCACCATCCATGCGCGAAGCTTCGAGGATCTCCATCGGGATTTCCTTGAAGTAGGTATAGAGCATCCAGATGATGATTGGCAGGTTGAGCAGCATCATCAGCGGCACCATGCCCCAGAACGAGTCCATCAGGTTCCAGTCGGAAAGATCAATCCAGCCCCAATCCTTGAACACGAGGCCGTTGCGGTTGAAGATCAGATAGATCGGGATCAAGGCACCAGCGGGCGGCATCATCTTGGTGGAAAGCATCCATAGCAGCATGTCCTTGGTAGGGCGGCTGAAGACCCAGAGGGCGGCGGGCACGATCACCACGATCAGGCAGATGAAACCGATGGCCGCATTATTGGTGAGATCCCAACCCAGAACCACATAGAGGAACAGGCCCGTGAGGAAAGCCGTGCCGATGATGGTGCCGAGCCAGCGCTTGCCACTCCAGCTGATCGACGGCTTGGCCACTGGCGAGAAGGCCATGGACCAGGCGGCCGGCACGGCGAAGACCAGGCCCAATACTGTTGAGAGGCCGGCAATCACCAGCGTGTTGACGATGTAGCGCGCGTAGTCAGAACGCTCCTGCACGATGGAGAAGTTTTCCAGCGTCCATGGCGTGGAGAGCCAATTCTGCGGAAGGGTGTATGCATCGCTTTCCGTCTTGAAGGCGGCAACCGCCGTCCAGAAGATCGGGAAGAACATGGCGATGCCGAGCGCCCAGGCCAGAATGGTGACGGCGACTTTTTTGCGGAATACGTCTTTTCTCGCCATGATCAGTTCTCCAGGTTCCGGCCCACGATGCGGACCAGGAAGATCGACACGATGTTGGCCAGAACGACCGCGATGAGGCCGCCTGCGGCTGCTTCACCAATGTCGGTGGCGTCATTCAATTCCGAGAACACCAGGTAAGTGAGGTTGCCGGCGAAGGCGCCCACTGAGGTGACCTTGATTTCTGCGAAGATGTTGAGCAGGAAAATGGTTTCGATCAGGATGACCACAGTGATCGGGCGCGCCAGATGCGGCAGCACGATGTAGCGGAAATAGCTGATCGGGCCTGCACCATCGATCTGTGAGGCGGCCTTCTGTTCTTCGTCCAGCGATTGCAGCGAAGTGAGCAGGATGAGTGCCGCGTAGGGCAGCCATTGCCAAGAGACGATGAGGATGACGGAAAGCAGCGGTGCGGAGCTGAACCAGTCAAACGCCTCCGTTGCGCCGAAGAATTTCTGGATCTCGGCAAACAGGCCAAAGACCGGATGCATTATCAGGTTCTTCCACACCAGCGAGGACACGGTGGGCATGATGAAGAAGGGCGAAATCATCAGGACACGGACAATGCCGCGGCCCCAGAAGGGCTGGTCCAGCAGGATGGCTAGGCCGATGCCACCGACCACGGTGATCGCCAGCGTGGAGAGCACCAACACGAGAGTGTTGATGAAATCCTTTACGAAATAGGGATCTTTGATGAAGTAGTAGAAATTGTTCAGGCCCATCCAGCCTGTATTGTCGTTCTGCAAATTGTAGCGCAGGAAGGCGAAATAGATGGCGATGGACAGGGGCACAAACGCCCATGCCACAAGGGCCACCACCGAAGGTGCCAAAGCCCATCTTCCAAGTCTCTGTGCGTGGCTTGTTGCCATTCCCTGACCTCCCTCATGTGCGACGCGCAAACCTTCTTGGCGGGTCTGCTTTGCGGCACGCATGCCTCGTTCAATCGATCATATTTTGCCGGCTTTGGCCAGCTTGTAAAAAAAACACCACCCCCGTGATCGGCCTACGGCCCCCGGAATCACGGGAGTGGTGCGGGAGAAACCTGCGGGCGGATGGAGGAACCATACCGCCCGCGCGGTTATTACTTGATGTAACCAGCCTTGGTCATTTCCTGGGTGGTGTAGTCCTGGGCCTGCTTCAAGGCGTCGTCCACGCTCAGCTGGCCGGCAAGAGCGCCGGAGAAGAGTTCACCAACCTTGGTGCCAATGCCTGCGAATTCAGGGATCGAAGCAAACTGCACGCCCGTGTAAGGAACCGGCTTCACAGTCGGCTTGGTCGGATCAGCAGAGTTCATCGAATCCAGGGTCATCTTGGCGAAAGGCAGCTTGGCATATTCCGCATTCGCGTAGAGCGAGGTGCGGGTGCCCGGAGGAATCTGGGCAACGCCGTCCTGCTTGGCGATCAGGTCTTCATAGTGCTTGGAGGTTGCCCAGCCGATGAACTTCTGAGCAGCTTCTTCCTTCTTGGTGCCAGCCGGAACGGCCAGGGCCCAAGCCCAGAGCCAGTTGCCGCGCTTGCCGAGGCCGGTATCGGGAGCCAGAGCGTAGCCGACCTTGTCAGCAACGGTGCTGGCCTTCGGATCAGACACGAACTTGGCAGCAACCGTGGCGTCGATCCACATGCCGCACTTGCCGGACTGGAAGAGCGCCAGGTTTTCCGAGAAGCCGTTCGAAGACGCGCCTGCCGGACCCGATTCCTTCATCATGTCCACGTAGAACTGCAGCGTGTTCTTCCATTCCGGTTGATCAAACTGCGGATGCCACTTTTCGTCGAACCAGCGAGCGCCGAAAGCGTTCGAGGTGGCCGTCAGGAAGGCCATGTTTTCGCCCCAGCCGGCCTTGCCGCGGAGGCAGATACCGTTGATGCCAGCAGCACGGTCGGTCATCTTCTTGGCAGCGTCACGCACGAAATCCCAGGTCGGAGCGTCTGGCATCTTGAGGCCAGCTTTTTCCATCAGGTCGGTGCGGTACATGATGTAGGAGCTTTCGCCATAGAACGGCGCTGCATAGAGCTTGCCGTTGGCAGAAAGACCACCCACAACTGCGGGCAGGAAATCCTTCGGGTCGTCGAGCTTGGTCAATTCCTTGAGCCAGCCCTTCTTGCCCCAGATCGGGGTTTCATACATGCCGATGGTGATGATGTCGTACTGGCCACCCTTGGTGGTGATGTCCTTGGTGACCTTCTGGCGAAGATCGTTTTCTTCCATGGTGACCCAGTTCAGCTTCACGCCCGGATTGTCCTTGGTGAAATCGTCGGTCATCTTTTGCATGGTGATCATGTCGCCGTTGTTCACGGTGGCGATGGTCAAGGTCGTGTCTTCGGCCAGAGCGGTTGATGCCATGGCGGCGAAAGCGAAGGCGCCAAGGACGCCCATCTTAAAAGTCTTCATTGAATTCCTCCCATTGGCTGAGCTTTTGCTCAGTCATAGGGCAGATACTCATCTTTTACCCAGCCGAAGGTCAAGACTGAATCAACGCTGCATTGCGTCAATTCTATTTTTGCAACAGCGAAGAAGCCATTAATTCATTGGTTATGAGGCCGTTTATCAGTTTGCCGGAAAGCGCGCCGCGGATGGCCTTGAGGCGTGGCAGCGCCATGGAAACACCGATCACCCGCCGCTTGGCGGCTTTCAACAAGGGCACACTGGTGACACGGTCATTGGTGAGGCCTTCGATCAGATTGCCGGCGGCATCAAAAGCCCAGGCGGTGATTTCACCCACTGCGCCGGCCCGCAGGAGCGAGCGGATTTCATCGGGCTTCACGAAGCCGTCGCGCAGCAGAGCCGCGTCATTTTCGATGGTGCCGATGCCGACGAAAGTGACATCGGCCTGTTCGGCAAGTTCCACGGATGAGCGCAGGGCCTTCTGGGCAATCAGCAGGTTCTTCTCATGCACGGTCGTCGCGATAACCGGCAGCGGCATCGGGTAGTAGGGCGCGCGCACGCGATCACCGATGCGGCTGCCTACGTCGAAGATCGTTGCCGAACCGTCAGGTGCTATGTTGCCGACAAGGGTGACGATCTTGTGCTGGGGGCAATCCATCGGGCTGACCTGTTCGGCCATTGCCCTCAAGGTGCGGCCGGTGCCGACGGCAGCAATGACGGGGTGCTGCGAGTCCAGGCAACGTTCGAGTTCGGCGGCTGCGGCTTCGGCGATGCCCAAAGTATCCGAATTGGATTGCGCATCAGACGGCACGACTTCCACCACCTGCAGCTCAAACTTGTCCTTCAGCCGGTTGGCAAGTTCCAAGCAATTGGCCAGAGGATGATCAAGGCGCACTTTGATCAGGCGTTCAGTGACCGAGAGCGAGACGAGGCGCTGGGCTGTTTGCCGCGAGACGCCGAGTTTGCGGGCAATTTCATCCTGGGTGTTGCCGGCAATGTAATAGAGCCAGCCTGCCCGTGCGGCATCATCGAGGCGCTCATTCTCTGGCTCTACTTTACGGATCACTTTGCAATTCCAAGTTCGCGGAATGCATTGTGCAAGGCGGGCATGGAGTCAAGCACGCGGTGCGGGCGCACATCATCAGGCAGCGGCGCGGCATCCTTGCAATGGCCGCCGCCGGTGAAATGCCAGGTCTGCATCTGCGCCGCGAGACCGGAGCGCAGGCCCATCTCGCTATCTTCGATGACAAGTGCGTGTTCCGGCTTGGCGCCCATTTGCGCGGCAGCATAGAGCGGCAGATCGGGTGCGGGCTTGCCATTGGTCACAAGCGATGCGGTGTAGGACTTGCCGAAGAAGAATGGCTCCAGGCCTGACTCTTCCATGGACACTTTCAGGCGCGGCGGGCTGGAACTGGTGGCGAGGCAGAAGGGGATCGTCATCGCCTTCAGCACATCCTGCACGCCGGGCATGGCTTTCAGCGTTCCGCGCATGCGCTTCAAAAGGCGCTCGCGGTATTCCATCTGGAATTCCGGCGGAAAGGGGCGGCCGAAACGTTTTTCGACCTGCAAAGTGGCGGATGCAAAAGAGCGGCCTAAAAAATCCGAGCGGAAAATTTCAGTGGTGATGGGCAGGCCCACTTCGGCCATCATGCCCATCAGCACAGCGGCGCTGAGCAGCTCACTGTCAATCAGCACGCCATCGCAATCAAAGATCACCAGTTCGATTTTGGAATGCGCCATGCTGCCCTGAAATTTGCGGCACTCTGGCCGGAATTTTTCCGCTTGGAAAGGCCGGACTATTTTGCCGTGGTTTTCAGGCCGGCAATCAGCACATCCACCAAGTGCTTGGCGCCGATGCAATTGGCAGGGCCGGTGTTCAGCGTCAACACACCAGCGACGGCGCGCAAGAGATCCATGGGATCGCCCTTCAGTTTTATTTCGCCGGTGGCCTCGGCGCGGCGCAGCAGCTTTTCAAATACATCCTGCAGGCTATCGCCGCCCGATGGTTTCAGTGTGCGCGGCTTGGCTGATGATTTCAAAATCTCACCCATGCCGCGCTTGATTTCCATGTAGTCGACGAATTGCCGCAGCGAAGCGCGCAGGGCTTCTACCGGTTGCAGCTTGGCTGAGAAACGTTCGACGGATTTGAACAGCTCATCGCTTTCGGCCTGATAGACCGCATCCACCATGTCATCGCGATTGGGGAAGTGGCGGTACAGCGTTCCGATGCCGACGCCGGCGCTCTTGGCGATTTCTTCCAGGCTGGCGGCGGCGCCCTTCTGTGCAAAGATTTCACGCGCGGTGGCGACGAGAAGCTCGCGGTTCCGCAAGGCGTCGGCGCGCGGTTTGCGGGGGCTGGTTGGGGGTGCGGGAGTTTTTTTCATCTTGGGTCTTGCAAAGCGGAGGCATCCTCCGTATTTAAACGGAGGCAACCTCCTTTTAAATGCAAGGAAGCCGGGAAGCAAGGTGCTTTCCGGCAAAGGGATGGTCTTGCCTGATCACAAGGAGATCAAAAGGAGATCAACATGGCAAACAAATTTGGGGCAACCTCTACAACTGAAGACGTGCTGGCGGGCGTGGATTTGCGTGGCAAACGCGTTCTGGTGACTGGCGTTTCAGCCGGGCTGGGCGTGGAAACGGCACGCACATTGGCCGCGCATGGCGCATGGGTGGTGGGCACGGCGCGTGACCTCGCCAAGGCTGAAAAGGCCACGGCGCACGTGCGCGCTGACGCCAAGAATGGCGGCGGGATTGAGTTGATCCAGCTTGATCTTGCCTCGCTGAAAAGCGCGCGTGCTGCCGCTGACAAGCTGGTCAAGGATGGCAAGACTTTCGACGTGGTGATTGCCAATGCCGGCGTGATGGTGCCGCCTTTCGGCAAAACGGTAGATGGCTTTGAAACGCAGATCGGCACCAATTATCTGGGCCATTTTGTTTTCGTGAACCGGATTGCGAAACTGATTGCTGACGGTGGGCGTTTTGTCAGCCTGGCATCCTCAGGCCATCGCTTTTCGGATGTGAGCCTGGATGATCCGAATTTCGAAAAGACCGCTTATGAGCCGTGGACAGGTTATGGCCGCTCCAAGACTGCCAATGTACTTTTCGCGGTGGAGTTTGATCGCCGCCACAAGGCGCGTGGTGTGCGCGCTACGGCGGTGCATCCCGGCGGCATTCAGACTGAGCTTGGCCGGCACATGGATGCCGACGCCATTCCCGCCATGCTGAAAAACATCAATGCGGAATTGGCAGCTGCAGGCAAACCGCCCTACGCGTTCAAGACCGTACCGCAGGGCGCGGCCACGTCTGTCTGGGCGGGCTTTGTGGCCAAGGCCGATGATGTGGGCGGGCTTTATTGCGAGGATTGCAATCTCTCCACCGTTACCGATGGCGTGATCAACCCGGCAGCAGGTGGCGTGCGCGCCTATGCGCTCGACGGCGAACACGCCAAGGCCCTGTGGGCCAAGGGCGAAGAATGGGCCAGCGAGACGTTCTGATGCAATGCGCCCTCATCTGCCATGCAGGCGGATGAGGGCCTTTCATGCGAGTGGGCTTTTGGCTAATACCGAGTCAAAGAGCGGAAACTTTCATGAAAAAATACAATCTTACCGTTGACGACCAGCTGGTTCACTTCATCGAGCAGGAGGCCCTGCCCGGCACCGGTGTGGATGGTGAGGCATTCTGGAAAAGCTTTTCCGAACTCGCCCATGACCTGGCACCGAAGAACCGCGCGCTGCTGGCCAAGCGTGATGACTTGCAGGCGAAGATCGATGACTGGAACCGCGCGCACAAGCAGCAGTTCGATGCTGCCACGTATCAGGAATTCCTGAAATCGATTGGCTATCTGATTCCTGAAGGTGCGGATTTCCAGGTGACAACGCAGAATGTTGATCCGGAGATCGCATCGGTTGCGGGGCCGCAGCTAGTTGTGCCGGTGTCCAATGCGCGCTTTGCATTGAATGCCGCCAATGCGCGCTGGGGTTCGCTTTATGATGGGCTTTATGGCACCGATGCCTTGGGCAAGCCGGAAGGCAAGGGTTACGACCCTGAACACGGCGCGCAGGTGATTGCCTGGGCGCGCGGGCTGCTCGACGTGGCGGTTCCGCTGAAGCAGAATTCCTGGACCACGCTGACCAGCTTTGAGCCATCACTCCTGAAAGACGAAAGCCAATATATGGGCACAGGCCGCGACAGCATTTTGCTGCGCAATCATGGCTTGCATATCGAAGTGATGTTTGACCGCGAGACGGTGATCGGCAAGAGCGATGCGCTGGGCATTTCCGATATCGTGATCGAGTCCGCCCTCACCACCATCATGGACTGCGAAGATTCTGTCGCTGCCGTGGATGCCGAAGACAAGATCGGGGTTTACCGCAACTGGCTGGGCCTGATGAAGGGTGACCTTGAAGAAGCGATCTCCAAAAATGGCAAGACCTTCACCCGCAAGCTGAACCCGGACCGCGCCTATGTGGATGCGGCGGGCAAAAGTTTCACACTGCCCGGGCGTTCGCTGATGCTGGTGCGCAATGTGGGGCACCTGATGACCAATCCGGCAATCACGCTGGACGATGGCCACGAGATTCCGGAAGGCATCATGGACGGCGTAATCACCACGCTGATCGCCCTGCATGATGTGGGCAAATCAGGCCGCCGCGCCAACAGCCGCGCTGGCAGCGTTTATATTGTGAAGCCTAAAATGCATGGGCCGGAGGAAGTGGCTTTTTCAGTGGAGATTTTCGGGCGGGTGGAAGCGCTGTTGGGCCTTGCCGCCAATACGATGAAAATCGGCATCATGGATGAAGAGCGGCGCACCACGGCCAATCTGAAGGAATGCATCCGCGCCGCCAAGGAGAGAATCTTCTTCATCAATACCGGCTTCCTCGACCGCACGGGCGATGAGATCCACACCTCGATGGAGCTTGGGCCCATGGTCCGCAAGGGCGACATGAAGGCGGCCACATGGATTGCGGCTTATGAGAACTGGAATGTGGACAAGGGGCTGGCGCTTGGTCTGCCCGGCCATGCCCAGATCGGCAAGGGCATGTGGGCGATCCCTGACCGGATGGCCGACATGCTGCATCAGAAAATTGCGCATCCGAAGGCGGGTGCGAATACGGCCTGGGTACCATCGCCCACCGCCGCCACTTTGCATGCCACGCATTATCACCGGGTGGATGTTCATGCCGTTCAGCGCGAACTGAAATCGCGCACGCCCGCGAAGCTCGATGACATCCTCACCATTCCGGTAGCGACGCGGCCGAACTGGAGCGCTGATGCGATCCAGAAGGAACTCGACAATAACGCCCAAGGCCTACTCGGCTATGTAGTGCGCTGGGTAGAGCAAGGTGTGGGCTGCTCGAAAGTGCCGGACATTGACAATGTGGGCCTGATGGAAGACCGGGCCACCTTGCGCATTTCATCGCAGCATATCTGCAACTGGCTAGCACATGGCGTGGTGACCGACGGCCAGGTGAGCGAAACGCTGGAGCGCATGGCGCTGGTGGTGGATGGCCAGAATGCCAGCGATCCCGCCTACAAGCCGATGGCCAAGGATTTCAAAACGTCCCTCGCGTTCCAGGCCGCATGTGAACTGGTGTTCAAGGGCCGCGAGCAACCGAATGGCTATACCGAGCCGGTGCTGCATGCATATCGGCTGAAGGCGAAGGCGCGGGGCTGAAAGAGCCCTCATCCGCCTTCGGCACCTTCTCCCATCGCTGACGCGACGGGCGAAGGCAGCTTGCTGCCAAGCTTCAATCACATCGCCTTCTCCCGTTCGAAGAATGGGAGAAGGTGCCGACAGGCGGATGAGGGCACTTGGTTAGAGCGTTACCGTGCCTGACTTATCAGCGACGTAACAGGCATCCAGAACTTTTTGCAGATCGGCGGCCCGGCGGAAGCTCGGGTCGCCGTTTTGGCCTGAGGCTACTGCGGTGATGAATTTGCGGTAGTTGGTTTCCACCGCTTCGGTGCGCACCACGTCACGCCAGGCTTGGGTATGCACATCCTCGCCCACGCATTTGCGCACAGTGGTGAGATCGTGGTCGTTCTGGATTTCCAGCGCGCCCTTGGTGCCGAAGACATTGAGGCGCAGCGTGTTGCCGTAACCGGTCATAAAGCGGCTGGCATGAATAATGCCCAGCGCGCCGTTTTCAAATTCCACCGTCATCGCCGCCGAGTCATTGGCGTCGAGTTCATATTTGCCAATTTTGTCATCCGGCGCCTTGTGGAAGGTTTTCAACCGGGCTTGCAGGCTGGTGGGCATCATGCCCACACAGAAGGTGGTGAAATCCAGAATGTGAATACCGACGTCACCCAGCACACCTTTGGAGCCGTGCTTTTCAGAGAGACGCCACAGCCACTTGTCTTCCTTGTCCCAGGCACCCCAGTGATTGCCGACCAGCCAGGACTGGCGGTAACTGGCTTCGACATGGCGGATGTCGCCCAGCTCACCATCAGCCACGATCTTGCGCGCGGCATGCAGCCCGGCCACATTGCGGTAGGTGAGGTTCACCATGTTGATGAGCTTGTTCTTCTCTGCCGTGGTGGCCATTTCATTGGCGAGTTCAAAATTCTCGGCCAGCGGCTTTTCACAGAAGACATGCTTTCTGGCGTTCAGCAATTTCATCGTGGTGGGGTGATGAATGGAATCTGGCGTGACATTGGCGGCCGCATCGAACTGGCCCCATTTGATCGCTGCATCCAGATCGGTGAAATGCTTGGCGATGCCGAAGGTCTTGGCGAATTCCGCCGCGCGGCCTGGCACCACGTCAACCGTGCCTACCATTTCAACGCGCGGGTCTTGCGCAAAGTTTCCGGCGTGAGCTGCTGCCATGCCGCCAGTGCCGAGTACCAAGAGACGCACTTTTTTCGTCGAAGATTTTCCGAACATCAGCGGAAGCCTTCTTCGCCATCGGCATGCAAGCGCGGGCCTTTGACTTCCAGCGGCACGGGCGCCTTGTCATGCGGCACGTTGGGCGCATCATGGATGCCCTTCCACGCCGGACCAGGATTATAGGCCCAGCGCGTGGCGTTGCGGATGACCTGCAGCACTTCCTTATTGTAGTAAGTCGGATAGGCTTCGTGGCCGGGGCGGAAATAGAACACCTTGCCAGCACCGCGCGTGTAGGTGACGCCGGAGCGGAACACTTCGCCGCCTTCGAACCATGAGATCATCACGGTTTCATCGGGTTCTGGAATGGAGAAGGGTTCGCCATACATTTCTTCGTGTTCAATGAAGATCTGCTCGGGCAGGCCTTCGGCGATGGGATGATTGCGGTTGAGAATCCACACGCGCTCATTCTCGCCGGCTTCACGCCATTTCAGCGCGCAAGGTGTGCCCATCAGGCGCTTGAAGATTTTCGAGAAATGGCCGGAATGCAACACGATCAGGCCCATGCCTTCGTAAACACGCTTGGCCACGCGCTCGACGATTTCATCCTTCACTTCACCGTGAGCGACGTGGCCCCACCACAACAGTACATCGGTTTCATCAAGCCGCTTTTGCGACAGGCCATGCTCGGCATCATCATCAAGACGGGCCTGCGAGACCTGGAAATCCTTGTCTTGCTTGAGGGCGTCAGCCAGGGCGCCATCCATACCCTTGGGGTAAAGCGAGGCGACGAGTTTGTTGGACTTCTCGTGGCGGTGTTCATGCCAAATCAATGTACGGATCATTTTGACTAACCTTACTTCAGTGAGAGATAGGCGGCCCCGCCGGGGCCAAATTCAAGCGTGTTGCCTTTGACTTCAGCGCGCAAAGCAGAGCCTGCGATCAACGACGCGCCAGCTGGCAAGGCATAGCTTGCTGGGGCGTTGGCGAAGTTGAACACGCAGAGCAGTTTTTCATTTCCGCCGCTGCGTTCAAAGGCCAGAATATCAGCGTCCGATGACAGGATGTTGATGTCGCCCTGGCGCAGAGCCGGATGCGCGTTGCGCAGCTTCAGGAAGCTTTGATAGGTGCTGTAGATCGATTGCGGGTTTTTCACCTGCGTGTCCGCCGCCACTTGCTGGTGCGCCGGGTTCACTGGCAGCCAGGTCTGGTTGGCATTGGAGAAGCCAGCCTGCGAGGCCTTCTGCTCCCAGGCCATCGGCGTGCGGCAACCATCGCGGCCCTTGAATTCCGGCCAGAAGACTTTGCCGTAAGGATCCTGAATTTGGTCGAAGGTCAGCTCGCTTTCGGTGAAGCCCAGTTCCTCGCCCTGATAGAGGCAGATTGAGCCGCGCAAGCCGCAGAGCAGTGCAATTGAGAAAGTTGAGAGTGTTTCACGATCCGGAATGAAGCCGGCCCAGCGCGAGGCATGGCGCATGACATCGTGATTGGAGAAGGCCCAGCAGGCCCAACTATCCGCAGCCACATTTTCAAAAGCAGTGATGGTCTTGGCGGTGTGATCCTTGCCGAAGGCGGGACTGAGGAATTCAAAGGCGTAGCACATATGAAGGCGGTTTTGGCCGCGGGTATATTCAGCAATGGTATTCAGCGATTTGTGGCCATCGCCCACTTCGCCCACGGCGGTGGTGGCGCCATATTCATCCATGACCGCGCGAAGCTTTTCGAGGAACAACAGGTTCTCGGGCCGCGACTTGTCATAGATGTGATCCTGCCAGCCGTAAGGATTGACGCGCGGCACATCGCTGACCAGACGGTCTGGGAAGGGCGGATTGTCACGCAAGCTTGGATCGTGGGTGTAGTAATTCACCGTGTCGAGTCGGAAGCCATCGACGCCGAGCTCCAGCCAGAAGCGCGCCACGTTGAGCAACTCTTCCACCACTTTCGGATTGTGGAAATTGAGGTCCGGCTGTTCTTTCAGGAAGTTGTGGAAAAAGTATTGCAGGCGACGCGCTTCCCATTCCCAGGCGCCACCGCCGAAGATCGACAGCCAATTGTTGGGCGGCGTGCCATCGGGCTTGGCATCGGCCCAGACATAATAATCGGCATAATCATTGTCGCGCGAGAGGCGGCTTTGCTTGAACCAGGGATGCTGGTCCGAAGTGTGCGACAGGACAAGGTCGATGATGATCTTGAGCTTCAGGTCCTTGGCACGCGCCATCAGCGCCTTGAAATCCTCAAGGTTGCCGAACATCGGGTCGACACCCTTGTAGTCACTCACATCGTAACCGAAATCGAGCTGCGGCGAGGTGAAGAAGGGCGAGAGCCAGACGGCATCCACACCCAGCCCTGCAATGTGATCAAGCCGGCGGGTGATGCCTTTCAGGTCACCAATGCCATCGCCATTGCTGTCCTGGTAGGAGCGCGGATAGATCTGATAGATCGACGCGCCCCGCCACCAATTCTTGTCACTCATGCCTCATCTCCATTAGTTCGAGGCCACGCGTCGGATTTAGAGCGTCTTGCCTGCTTCGTTGAAGCGGTGAACATAGCCCTTCATCGGGCCGATTTGCACCTTGTCATCCACATCATGTTTGGAGGTGCCGGTTTCACGCACAATCACCGGCTCAGCACCGCCCAGCTCGACGAAGACATAGGTGTCTGAGCCCATCTTTTCAGAGTGGATGACCTTGCCGGTCCAGCCGCCGCTCTTGACGAATTCCAGATGCTCGGAACGGACTCCGATCGTGTGGGACTTGTAGGGCTCGGCAAATTTGCCGCTCAGGAAGTTCATCTTGGGCGAGCCAATGAAGCCTGCCACGAACAGGTTGGCCGGCTTTTCATAGAGCTCAAGCGGTGTGCCCACCTGCTCCACCAGGCCGTCGCGCAGCACGCAGATGCGGTCGGCCAGCGTCATGGCTTCCACCTGATCGTGGGTTACATAGATCATGGTGGCCTTGCCCATCGCGTGATGCAGCTTGGCAATTTCGAGGCGGGTGGCCACGCGCAATGAAGCGTCAAGGTTGGACAGCGGCTCGTCGAACAGGAACACCTTGGGATCGCGCACAATGGCGCGGCCGATGGCCACGCGCTGGCGCTGGCCGCCAGAGAGTTGCTTGGGCAAGCGATCCAGATACTGGCTGATCTGCAGCATTTCTGCTGCCTTGGTCACGCGGGTCTTGATGTCGTCCGTGCCGGCCTTGGCCAGTTTCAGGCCGAAGGCCATGTTGTCGTAAACCGTCATGTGCGGGTACAGCGCATAGGACTGGAACACCATGGCGATGCCACGCTGCGACGGGGCCAGTGAGTTGACCACCTTGCCGTCGAACGACAGAGTGCCGGAGGTAATGTCTTCCAGGCCGGCGATCAGGCGCAGCAAGGTGGATTTGCCGCAGCCCGAGGGGCCGACGAAAACCATGAATTCGCCCTGCTTGATGTCGAGATCGACACCCTTGATGACATTGATCGCACCGAAGGACTTCTTGACGTTCTTGAGCTGGATATTTGCCATGATTTACCCCTTGACCCCACCGGCGGTGAGACCGGAAACAATTTTTCGTTGGAAGATGAGAACGAGTACGACGAGTGGAATAGTGACGATCACTGATGCCGCCATGATCAGGCCCCACGGGATTTCGTGATCGGTGGAGCCAGAGAGAAGCGCAATGCCGACCGGCACGGTGCGGGCCGCATTGTTGGACGCTGTGAAAGTGAGCGCGAAGAGATATTCATTCCATGCCGAGATGAAGGCGAGCAGGCCCGTCGTAACCAAGGCCGGCCACATCAGTGGCATGAAAATCTTGGTGATGATGACCCAGGGCGATGCGCCGTCGACGATGGCCGCCTCCTCCAGCTCGATCGGCAGGTCACGCATGAAGGTGGTGAGCACCCAGACGGTGAAGGGCAGCGTGAAGATCATATAAGAGAAGATCAGCGACCAGTCGGTGTTGTAGATGCCCATGGACTGGATCACCTGAAAAAGTCCGGCTAGAACCGCAACCTGCGGAAACATGGACACGGCCAGAATGGTCATCAGAAGGAGCCCCCGGCCCTTGAATTTCACCCGGCTGAGCGAATAGGCCGCCGTGACCGCCAGGAACAAGGCCAGGATGACGGTGATCGAGGCGACCCACAGCGAGTTCCACAGATTCTGCAGGAACGTGCCGTTGCCGCCGAACAGAACCTGTTGATAATTCTCCAGCGAGAAGCTGGTGGGCAGATAGGTGATCTCGAACAAGGCAGCGCCAGATTTGAAGCTGGTGATGATCGCGTAATAGAAGGGGAACACCGCCTGCACGATGATGAAGGCGACGAAGGCGTAAAAAGCTGCAGTTTTATACCATGCGGTTTTCATCAGTTGCCTCCGGCGAGATTGACGCGGCCCAGTTTGACATAGAGCGTCACCAGGATGAGCAGGAACAGGAAGAGGATGGTCGATTCCGCCGAGCCGTAGGCGAATTTGTCGAAATCGAAGAGATTCTCGCGCGCGATCACCGACATGGTTTTGGTCTGTGAAGAGTTCGGCGTGAGGATGTAGACGAGATCGAAGATGCGCAGCGCATCAAGAAGGCGGAAGATCACCGCCACCATCAACGCCGGACGGATCAGCGGCAGCGTCACCTTCCAGAACACTTTGACTGGATGAACGCCGTCGATCGAGGCTGCTTCATAGACATCGCCCGGCACTTGCTGAAGGCCGGCGAGTATGAGCAGCGCCATGAAAGGCAGCGTCTTCCAGGTATCAACGGCTACGACGGCGATCATCGAATAATCCGCATCGGCGGCCCAGGCGATTTTCTGGTGGATCAGCCCAAGGTCCATGAACAGGCGGTTGATGATACCGAGCTGGTCATTGAGCATCCAGCCCCACAGCTTGGCCGAAACCACCGTGGGAATGGCCCAGGGAATGAGGATCGCGGCGCGCACCAGGCCACGGCCCTTGAAATTGGCATTGAGCACGAGCGCCACCGCGAGGCCCAGCACCGTTTCCAGGAACACTGAAACTGCACCGAAGCGCACGGTGTTCCACACCGCGCCCCACCAGGCCTTGTCCATCAGCACGCCGCCATAGACGGTCTTGCCACTGTCAGTGGTGAAGCTGCGGAAGTAATTCTTGAAGCCGATCCATTGCGCATCCTTCAGATGCACCAGTGATGCGTCGGTGAAGGAATACCAGATGGTCAGAAAAAGCGGATAGGCGGCGACCAGCGCCAGCACGATCAGCATCGGCGTGAGGAAAAGCCAGGCGGCGCGCTGGCGCCCGGCCATCAATTGGTTGCGCTCAGGCGCTTGCGGTTGTTCTGTGATAGTGCTCATCGGCATGCCCCTTTTTCCCGCTTGAAAAGCGGGATGACCCCATTCGGGACTTCAGGAAAGAGTGCCCGCAGGCGGCACAGATGCCCCCTGCGGGTTTCAAGATGTCAGCTTATTTCCAGCCGTCGCCGCGGAGTTCCGTCAGCTTGGCTTCAAGTGTCTCTAGATTTTCGGCAGACGTGCCGTTGCCCGAAATCGAGTCGTGCACGGCGGTCCAGAACAGGTTGGACACTTCGTTGTACTTGGTCTTGGTCGGAGCCGAAGGACGCGGCACAGCCTGGGCGAAAATGTCTTTCCACTTCACCAGAACCGGCTGCTTGGCCACTACGTCTGCATCGTCATAGACCGACACGATGGTCGGCAGATGCGATTGCAGGATGGCGTTGTCCTTCTGCACTTTCTTGGATGCGAGGAACATGACCAGCTTGATGGCTTCTTCCTGATGCTTCGAATATTTCGAAACAGCCAGGTTCCAGCCGCCGAGCGTGGCTGCCGAGGTGGTGCCTTCGCCACCCGAGGGCAGCGGCACCACGTCAAACTTGTCCTTCACCTTGCTGTCGTCCTTGTTCCCAAGGGCGAAGGCGTAGGGCCAGTTGCGCATGAATACCGAATTGCCGGTCTGCCATACGCCGCGGGCTTCTTCTTCCTGATAGGCAAGAGCGCCCTTGGGCGAGATCGTGCCGACCCAGGCCTTCACGCGGTCAAGAGCCGCTGCAGCCTTGGGGTTGTTGATAGAGATCTTGCCGTCGGCTTCCACAACCTGGCCACCGCCATTGGACTTCACCCATTCAAGCGCGTTGCAGGTCAGGCCTTCATAGGCGTTGCCCTGGAACACGAAGCCCTGCAGGTCAGCGTTCTTTTCGCCATCCATCACGGTCTTGGCAGCAGCTGCCATCTCATCCCAGGTCTTGGGCGGAGTGAGCTTGTATTTGTCGAGCAGGTCCTTGCGGTAATAGAGAGCCGGCGCGTCGGTGAAGTAAGGAATGGCGACGAGCTTGCCGTTCACTGTTTGCGATTCGATGATCGACGGGAAATGATCCTTCGCCACATCCTTGGCGGCGGCAGTCAGGTCGGTCAGCTGGTCAGCCAGCTGCGGGGCCCAGATCACGTCGGTCTGGTAAACGTCGATATCGGCATTGCCGGCAGCAAGCCACAGCTTGTACTGGCCGAACTGGTCGGTGGTGGAAGACGGCATCGGCACGATCTTCACGTTGATGCCGGTGTCCTTGGTGAATTCCTTGAGTTCATTGGTTGCGAATTCAAGATCACCACCGGTGGCGCCCGAAACGAGCGAAAGATCCACAGCCATGGCCCTGGCGGCTAGAAGGCTCACACCCATCAGGGCAGTGGCAAGAGCGGTTTTGAGTTTCATTAGCTATTCCTCCGGTTGCTATTCAACGTGCGGGAGGCGCAGCTGGGGCCTGACATGCTGAGCACGACAAACCGATGTTCCTCCCAGAACAAGCAGCTTAAAATTCCTCACTTTTTAAAGATTTGGAGGATTTCTCAAACCGCTTTGAGACTTTGAAACCTAACATGGGTAAATGGAACGTCAAGAAGAATATGTAAAACAAGGTTTTAGGTGCAGCGCAGCATGGAATGCACCTATTCAGCCCTTCGCAATTGTATTATAAATTGAAAGCGCTTTGGTGCGCTTTGTCGAAAAATCCGCATGAATCTCAAAGAATTATCGCAGCATCTTGGCCTCTCCCAAACCACCGTAAGCCGGGCTTTGAACGGTTATCCGGAAGTGGGCGAAGCCACACGCAAGCGGGTGACCGAGGAGGCGCACCGGCAAGGCTATCGGCCCAATGCCAATGCGAGGCGGCTGGCAACTGGACGTTCCCATGTCATTGGATATGTGTTTCCATCTGACCGTTCGATCATGATCGATCCGATCTTTTCGGACTTCATCGCCGGTGCTGCCGACATCCAATCCATGCGTGGTTTCGAAACGCTGCTGCACGCCGGTGGCGAGGAAAACGAGATGGCGGTCTATCGCCGCTATGCCGAAGGCGGCCTGGTGGACGGTGTGGTGGTGCAGGCGCCGCATATGGATGACCCGCGCCTGGCGCTGCTCGACAGCCTCGACCTTCCCTATGTTGTGCATGGCCGCGTGGGCACGCGCCAGGATGGCTATGCCTGGCTTGATATCGACAATCGCGGGGCATTCCACAAGGCAACCAAATTGCTCACTGATCTGGGCCATACAAGGATCGGTCTGCTGAATGGCCTTGAATACCTTACTTACGCGCAGCACCGGCGCGAGGGTTATGAAAAGGCATTACATGAACGTGGGCTGGCGGTTGATCCATCCATCATGTTCAGCGGGCAATTGACGGAAGAAAACGGTTACCGGCAGGCCAAGCGCCTTCTGCAATCGCAGCCGCGGCCGACTGCGCTTGTGATGTCGAGCATGCTGATGGTTTCGGGTGCTTTGCGCGCGGTGCACGAATTGGGGCTTGCCGTGGGCACAGATGTGTCTCTCATCGGCCATGATGATGGCCTGCCCTTTCTCAATGCGGAAGGATTGGTGCCCTCGCTAACTACAACAAGCTCTTCCATCCGTGCGGCCGGGAGCCGCGTGGCTGAACTTCTCCTGAGCCTAATTGAAAACACCAATGCTGATTTGCCGCAGGAAATGTGGAGCGTTGACTTGATTGTGCGTGGCAGTACCGGGCCGGTGCCGGGCTGAGGTTGCTTTTGGCGGTCGCTTGACGCAAAACGCCTGCATGAAATCCAGCATTAATTTCCACGAGCTTTCCAAACTTTCCGCTGACCAGCGGCAGGCGCTGCTGACGCGCGTGGAAGGTGATCTCTCGGCCTTTGAGGAGAAGGTGAAACCCATTCTGGCGGCGGTGCGTGATGAGGGCGATATGGCACTGGCGCGCTTTGCAATGCAGTTCGACAAGGCATCGGTGCAGGCTGATGCATTGGCTGCAACCGAGGCTGACTTTGCACAGGCGGAAAAGACGCTTGATCCTCAGGTGAAAGCGGCGATGGAATTTGCCGCCGCCAATATCCGTTCATTCCATCAGCATCAGAAGCCGGAAGAAAGCTGGATGAAGGAAATCCTGCCCGGCTCCTTTGGTGGCGAACGCTGGAGCGCCATTCCTTCGGTGGCCTGCTATGTGCCGCGTGGCAAGGGCGCGTTCCCTTCGGTGGCGTTGATGACGTCCATTCCGGCCAAGGTGGCAGGCGTTGAGAAAGTGATCATCGTCACCCCGCCCGGACCTGATGGCAAGATCGATGATGCGACCCTGGTGGCGGCGCGGATGGCTGGGGTTGATGCGGTTTATAAAGCTGGCGGCGCGCAGGCAATTGCGGCTGTGGCTTACGGCACGGCGAGCATTCCAAAAGTTTCCAAGGTCGTCGGCCCCGGCAGCCCTTGGGTGGCGGCGGCGAAGCGGCTGGTGTCTCATCTTCTTGATGTCGGCTCACCCGCCGGGCCGTCCGAAGTGATCGTGCTGGCGGATGACAGCGTGAGCGGTGAACTCGCCGCACTCGATCTGCTGGTGGAGAGCGAGCACGGGCCGGACAGTTCGGGCTATCTCGTCACCTGGTCGAAGCGCGTGGCGGATGAGGCGATGGCGGCGTTGCCGAAATATCTGGCCTTGATGAGTGAACAACGCGCGGGCTTTGCAAGGGCGGTGCTTTCAGGGCCGATTGGCGGCATCGTGCTGGCGCGCGACGAAGCCGAGGCAATTGCCTTCTGCAATGATTACGCGCCAGAACATCTGGAAGTTTTGGCGGAAGAGCCGGATCAATATTTGCCCAAGCTGAAGCATGCGGGCGAAATTTTGCTGGGCAAATATACGCCCACCACGCTGGGCAATTATGTGATTGGGCCGGATCACGTGTTGCCCACATCAGGCTGGGCCAAGACAGCATCAGCACTTTCGGTATTTGATTTCATGAAGCGCACTTCGATTGCGCATGTGAAGCAGCATGGCTACCCGGCGCTGGCCAAGCATGCGCATGCGCTGGCCAAATATGAAGGCTTTGATGCCCATGCCAATGCAGTTTCGGATTTGCGCGAGAAACTGCTAAAGTCCTGACACCCGGCAACAGGCCGGCGCAGGGCAGTTTCCGGCATGCAGCCAGCTCAGATTACCCAACGCGATTTGATGGTGGCCTTGTCACGGGCCACTGACCTTGCCACGGGGCGCGCGCTTGGATTTGCCATGAAGGCCGCAGGGCTGGCCGACAGGCTGGCGCGGCGGGCCGGACTGGATGAGGCGCAGCGCCAAAAAGTTTTTCAGCAGGGCATGCTGCGCTATATCGGCTGCAATTCAGAAACCCATGCAATGGCCGCATTGCTGGGCGACGAGATTTCCTTCCGTCGCGATTTTGCACTGATTGATAATGGCAAGCCCGGCGAGGTGATCCCGCTGGTGTGGAAACATCTGCGCCTGTCCCGCGCCGGGCAACCGCCTCTCGCGGCCTTTTTGCAGGTGCTGAAAGGCCTCGCGGCCAGCAAGCCGGAAAGTGAGCGCATTCTCAGTGGCCATTGCGAAGTGGCGCAGCGGCTGGGCAAGCGGCTTGGCTTTGATGATGAAGCCTGCGCGGCGCTGGGCCAGCTCTACGCGCGCTGGGACGGCAAAGGCATTCCGGCTGAGTTGAAAGGCGAAGCCATTGCGCTGCCAGTGCGCATCGTGACGCTGGCGCAGGATGCCGTGGTGTTGCAGGAGGCCTTCGGCGCGGAAGGAGCGGCGCAACGTATTCAGGTGCGATCCGGCAAGGCCTACGATCCCCGACTGGCTGCGCTCCTGTTGCAGGACGAAAATGCGCTGAAAAACAGTGAGGACGATAGGCCACCTTCTGCTGATGGCCCCTTCAGTGGAGAAGCGTTGAACGACGCCTTGCTCGCCATGGCGGATTTCATCGATATCAAGACGCCGCATACGATGGGCCATTCGCGCCAGTTGGCGGCACTGGTGGCGGCAGCAGCGAAAGTTTACGGCCTCCCAAAGGCACCCGGTGTTTTGTTGGAGCAGGCCGCCCTTCTGCATGACATCGGCCAGGCGGGTGTTCCGGCACGGGTTATGATGAAGAATACGGCGCATGATGCGGGCGAGCGCGAGGCCATGCGCCTGCACACTTATTATGGCGCGCGCATACTGGCCGAGAGTGGCGGGCTGAAGCCTTTGGCCCAGTTGGTTTCCGAACATCATGAAAGGCTCGATGGCAGCGGTTATCACAATGGCGCGCGGGCACAGGCGCTTTCTGCCGAAGCGCGCCTGTTGGCGGCGGCGGAAGCCTATCAGAACAAGATTGAGCCACGGCCACATCGCGCTGCGCTCACGGCCACCTCTGCCGCCGCAGCGCTTGAAAAAGAAGCGCGCGACGGAAAGCTGGATGCCGATGCGGTGAAAGCCGTGCTGACCGCAGCCGGGCAACCTTCCTTTCGGCCCAACCGCAAGACCATGGAGCTAACGCCGCGCGAGCTTGAAACGCTGCGCTGCCTGTGTCGCGGCATGAGCATGAAGGAAGCGGCGCGTGCGCTGGGCATTTCGCCCAAGACGGTGGACAACCACATTCAGGCCATTCACGCCAAGACGGGCGTTCGCACCCGGGGCGGCCTGATCCTGCATGCGCTGGAACAGGGATGGGTTGGCCTGCCCGAAACATAGGGAATCTTCCTCAGGCGGCGGCCCGGCGGCGGGATTAGGTTTTTTGACGCAACCCAAGGAGGATGACATGAACCAGAACCTTATCACTCGCGTGCAAGAGATTTATCAGGCTTTCGGACGCGGCGACATTGCCGCTGTGACCGCACAACTGAGCGACGATGCCAGCTTCGGCATGGTTGGGCGCGCCAAGGATGTGCCGATGGCGGGCCTGCGCAAAGGCAAGAAAGGTGCTGCGGAATTTTTCGGCCTGCTGCATGAAACCCAGGAGCTGCGGAGTTTCAGCCCGCTGAAATTCGCCGCCAATGAAGACATGGTTTTTGTGCTGGGCCACACGCAGTGGACCATGCGACGCAATGGCGTGGAAGGTGAAAATGCATGGGTGCATGTTTTCACCTTCGACAAGTCTGGTCTATGCACTGGCTTCCAGGGCCATCAGGATACCGGGCTTCTGGCCGAGGCCTATCATTCCGCGCCTGCCGCCCAGCGCGCCGCCGTGGCGTAATAGACTCAGCCCATCCGTTTCTCAAATGGCGCGCGAAGGCATAGAGTGCCTTGTCGAATCAGCGAGGAACGAATGGGCTTCACACGGCGCGGGATTTTGCTGGGAGCGGCTGCCGGTGCGGTGGCCACGCATTATATTGAGAATTCATCCATCCCGTCAGGCTTGGCTTTTCCCGAACCGCAGACCGGTGGACCGCTGATCCTGAATGATGCCAGCGAACTTTCGCCGACACCTGTCGCCAAGCACATCATGCTGGAAGAACCCAGCGCCGATAACATGCTGGCGCGGTTACGTGCCGAGTTGAAAGAAGCGCGAGCCGCCAAGCGCCCGCTGCTGGCGCATGCGGCGCGGCATTCGATGGGCGGGCAAAGCCTGGCCCGCGATGGCACGGCAGTGACCATGGCGGAGAGTGTTATCGAGCCTGATACGACGAAGAAGACGTATCGCGTTACCGGCGGCACGCGCTGGCGTGAGGTGATTACCAAGCTTGACAGCATCGGCTTCTCGCCAGCCGTAATGCAATCCAACAATGATTTCGGCGTGGCCTCCACTTACAGTGTGAATGCGCATGGCTGGCCGGTGCCCTTCAGTTCTGGCGGCACTACCGTGCAATCGCTGAAGATGATGTTGGCTTCGGGTGAACATATCAATTGTTCGCGCAATGAGAATGCCGACATTTTTTCTGCCGCGATGGGCGGCTATGGGTTGTTCGGGGTGATCACCGAACTTGATGTGGCGATGGTGCCCAATGCCAATCTGCTGCCCACTTATGAGGTGATGCCGTCAGCGGAATTCGGCACGCGTTTCGTCTCCGCCATTCACGACGACAAATCCGTGAACATGGCCTATGGGCGGCTGGATGTGACGATTGGCAGTTTCTTTGAGGAAGCGCTGCTGATCACCTATCGCCCTGCTCCTGACCAGAGTGCGATTGCGCCGCTGGTGGGTTCCGGTTTCATGAGCCACGTGGCGCGCGAGATTTTCCGCGCGCAAGTGGGCAGCGATCATTGGAAAATGGCGCGGTGGGGTTTTGAAGCGCGGCTTAATCCGTGGATCAATACGGGCGTTGCCACGCGCAACAGTTTGATGAATGAACCGGTGATCACGCTGGATGACAAGGACCCCGACCGCACGGATATTTTGCATGAGTATTTCGTCGATGCCAGCCGCTTTGTGGATTTTGTCACTGCGTGCCGCGATGTGATCCCGTCCTCGTTCCAGCAGCTGCTCAACATCACCTTGCGCTTTGTCGATACTGATCATGACAGCGTGCTCACTTACGCCACCACGCCGCGGGTGGCGGCGGTGCTTTTGTTCTCTCAAGAAAAGTCGCTGCGCGCCGAGGCCGACATGGCGCGGATGACGCATGAGCTGATCGAGCGCGTGCTGGCGATCGGCGGCAGCTATTACCTGCCCTACCGGCCGCATGCGTCGCTCGATCAATTCCAGCGGGCCTATGCGCGGCACGGCGAATTTGCCGCGTTGAAGCGCAAGCTCGACCCGAGTGAAACTTTCCGCCACAACCTGTGGGATCAATATATTTCGAAAGCCGCCGTGACATGACAAGCCTGCGCTGGATCTGCTTCGGATTTACTGTGTTCCTCGCCATCGCCGTGCTGGTGGGGCATGTGCCGATGTTTCAAGACGCAGAAGGGCGCACCTTTGGGATTTTCCGGCTGAACCTGTTTCAAGATTTGCTGCATACGGCATCGGCGCTGTGGGCGCTGGCGGCGGGGTTGACCTCGCACCGGGCGGCGAAATTTTTCCTCACTTATTTTGGCATACTTTATTTTGCCGATGGGCTGATGGGCGTGGTGACGGGTTCGGGCTATCTTGATCTCGGCATCATCCGCAATGGCTGGCTGGACCAGCCGCTGTCCTTCAAGATTCTGGCCAGCACGCCGCATCTGTTTCTCGGTGGCGTGGGCCTGCTGGCCTCGCGGTTCTTTGATTCAAAGCGGGCCTGATGCGGCGTTTGCTGAAATGGCTGGGGATCATTCTGGCCCTCGCGCTGGTGGCGCTGATTGGCCCGGTCATCGGCACTGAGCTTTTGTGCCATGGCACAGTGACCCCGCGCAACTACCAACCTATTCTTACTGATGCCGCTGAGCAAAGACCCGCCGCCAATTCCTATATGACCTATCCGGAATGGCACATTGTCTACGCCTATGAAGGTTTGGCCGAAACGCTGAAGAATGGGGATGAGTATCAGTTCGCCTATTTCCCCAGCGTGATTGGGTTCTGGAAAGCGGAATGCCAGTTACTGCAAGCAGCTGACGCGCATGGCGGGGCGGATTTTGACACGCGCTCGACGTCTTATGTGATCGGGCCCAGCTTTGGTTTGGAGCTGGCGTTCAAGGCGCTTTACGAAGACACGCTGGGCGCGGTGTTTGCGCTGCTGCGTGGTGCGCAGAAGACACCGCAGGATGAAGTGGCGCGCGACATGGCGGCTGGTTACGCGGCCTTCCTGCAGCAGACGCCTTGGTATGAGTATGATTTCGCGGCACCCATTGCGGCTTTGTGGGCGGCACCGGTAACTGATCCGGTGCGCGGCTGGGAGCGGCGGCTTGCACTGACCGGTGAGTGGAAAGCGAAAATCGCTTACGCGCAGGGCATCAAGTCTCTCGTGGCGGCGACGACGGGCGATGCCAATCTGGAAATTTTCAGTGTGGTTTCGGGGCTGTCGCGCGATGAGTTGGCTGCGATCAAAGATGTGCAAGTGATGCGTGAGGTGCCGCAGGGGCTGGTGATCAAGACGCCGCGCTATGCGGCTTACACGGCGATCCTGGTTGAGATCGCGCGGCGGGGTGGCGAGGTGATTGAGATTGCTGGGAATGACAGCATTCTCATCACCACGCTGCATGAGCCGGGCGTGGTGGCGGATTTCGGACCCAATGCGCAACGCATCATCACGCTGGACCGCGAAGGCTTCTACGAAGAACGCGATCTGATGGATGTGAAGGTGGCAAGGCTGGCTGGAATTTTACGCCAGTTGCAATCAGGCCCGGTGCGGCTGGAGCACGTCTATGATTATTGAGCGCGGATTGCGCGGCGCAGGCGTAACGGCGGCTTTGTTTGCAGGCTGGCTGGTTTCGATCAGCGGATATGCGCTTATTCCCGGTGCTGCGCAGAAGGTGGATGTGTTGTTGCCGCCGCGACAGTTCTTGCAACAGCTGCCAGATGGAGTGAGCATTGTTGATGCCAATGCGCGGCGGGCGACATTGTTCAGTACACGGAGCGATTTGGCGCTGGCTCTGTACCGCGCGGGTGCGCTGCTGGTGCTGCCATCAACGGGCAATGGCTGCGTGGATTTGCGCGTTAGGATCGTGAACCGAACTTAGGATTGATGGCCCAATACTATGGAGCCGTGATGGCCGAACCCATATTCGGCCTCCTATCGCTGTAAATCAGAATAATCTCGGCAAACAAGAGATTGGGAACCCAGCACAGCCAGGCTACGACCGGGTAAGCATCTTCAAATCCAATACCGAGCGCTCCACTTAATGGCATGTAGATGCGCAACGAAATGGCAGCCGCTGTTAGCGCGTAACTGCGGATCATCCATCGCCGATGTGAAGAAATTTTGCCACATAGTATGAAAATCACTGCTGCGGAGGTACACGTTATCCAACTCACGCCGAGCAATAGGAACCCAGCTGAGGCAAGTCTTCCGGTTTCAGCGTGCATGGCCATTGGGATAGAGACAATCCACGCCACAAGGACAGCGGTGCAGTAAATTCGACCATTGATACGGTGTAACCAAAGCCGGCGTTGACGCATATTTGGCAAAAATTGCCAAGGGCCAATCAACAAAGCGATAGAAGCCGAAATTGCATGAACAATCAGTATCGTTCGGTGCACAACAAAGTTATTCAAGGTGGCAAATGGAACAGTTGGCAATCCATATCGCAGGGAAAAAATAGCAACCAGCGTAGCTAATAGCATGAACACAGACCAAGAGCTTCGCCAGACGATTGATCTATATTCCATATCCCGCTTTTCTTTGGCAATTTCGACCGGTCGGCGATCTTACTTCGCGATGGCAAATCCTACAAGTTGGGCTCTTGAGCAATCCTGCGCAAAGAAAAACCCCGCTGTTGCCAGCGGGGTTTTCGATTTGCGATCGCCTTATCAGGTTTTGGCGATGTCCACGTCCTTGGTATCTTTCAAGAAGAAGATGCCGAAGAACACGCAGATCGCGGCGAAGATCACCGGATACCACAGGCCTGCGAAGACATTGCCCGTATAGGCCACATAGGCGGTGGCGAAGAGCGGCAGCAGCCCGCCGAACCAGCCATTGCCGATGTGATAGGGGAATGACATCGAGGTGTAGCGCACATTCGACGGGAACATCTCCACCAAGAAGGCGGCGATGGGACCGTAAACCATGGCGACATAGATCATCATGATCCACACGATTCCGATGGCGCCCCAATAGTTCATCTTGGCGGGGTCTGCAAAGGAGGTCTTGATCTCCGTCACATTCACCGTCGAGTTGCCATCAGTGTCAACCACCGGGGCTTCGACCATGTTCATCGCAGCCAGCGGCTTCGATGCGGCATCAACAGCCTTGCGGGCTTCGTTGAGAACCTTCTCAGCATCAGCCGGCTTCTTGGCCGTTTGAGCTGCAACCACGGCTTCCGTCTGGTCCTTGGTCAGGATGACCTGTGAAGGTGCCGCCTTCATATGCGGATAACCTGCATCAGCCAGGGCCTTGGCCCAGCCGAAGCCGGAGAAGCCTTCAACCTTGGTGCCGTTGATGTCGAGCGTGGCCTTGCTTCCGGCAGCGCCGTTGGCTGACACGAAGGAGATGCCATTGGACGTGAGCAAAGACTTGCCCTTGTCGCAATCGCCCTGCGTGGTCCAGCCGGCAATCGGGAAGATGGTGAAGTGGCACTGGGCCGGGTCCGCCGTCACGGTGATTTTCGCCGTGTCGTTGAAGGTGGCCAGATCAGGGTTCACTTCTTTGGCCAACAGATGGAACAGCGGGAAGTAAGTCAGCACCGCGAGGATGCAGCCCGCCATGATGATCTTCAAACGGCCAATCCGGTCTGACAGTTGGCCGAAGATCACAAAGAACGGCGTGCCCGCCAGAACGGCGATGGCGACGATCCAGTATTGATCATTCCAGTTGGCCTTGAGAGGTCCACCGACGAAGAACAGCGCATAGAATTGCGCGGTGTACCAGACAACGCCCTGGCCCATCGTGGCGCCCAGGATGGCGAGAAGCACATATTTGTTGTTGGGTGCCTTGAAGAATGAATCCCGGATCGGCGAGAGCGAACGCGTACCTTCATTCTTCATCTTCTGGAAGATTGGCGATTCATCCAGCTTCAGACGGATCCAGACCGAGAAGACCAGCAGCACGGCGGAGGCCAGGAACGGAACGCGCCAGCCCCAATCCTTGAACACCGCAGGATCCATGTATTTGCGGAGCGCGCCGATCACCAGCAGCGACAGGAAGAAGCCGATGGTGGCGGTGGTTTGAATCCAGCTCGTGGCATAACCACGGCGGCCATTCTGGGCATGCTCGGCCACGTAAGTTGCCGCACCACCATATTCACCGCCCAAGGCCAAGCCCTGAATGAGGCGGATCAAGACCAGCAGCAAAGGTGCCAGGCCGCCGATGGAGGCATAGGTTGGCAGCAGGCCCACCAGGAAGGTGGAAAGGCCCATGACGATGATCGTCACCAGGAAGGTATATTTGCGGCCGAACAGATCGCCGATGCGGCCGAAAAACAACGCGCCGAAGGGGCGGACGAGGAAGCCGGCGGCATAGGCAGCAAGCGCGCCGAGCAAGCCCCAGGTGGGGTTGTCGGGCGGGAAAAAGAGTGCGGCGAAGAACGGCGCCAGCGTGGCGTAGAGATAGAAATCATACCATTCAAAGACGGTGCCGGTGGATGAGGCGAGAATGACGAATCGTTCATTCTTGCTCAGACCGCGCGCGCCTGCGGAATTTGCAGTCGTGGACATTGGTGTTGCTCCCTGTGGGTTGTCATTATGGCCCTCTTGTTGGGGCTTTTTAGAAATGTGGAATCTAATCAGGGTTGGCTGATCTGTCCATCACGGAATCGGCCGCGTAAGCTGCCCATCTTTTCATTTGTCACGAGAGAAGCGAGCGCCTATTTTTCGGGCAAGTAACAATTGATGATGGACCTTGCCATGCGTTTTACTCTTCCTGCCTTCCTGCTTGCTTCGCTGGTTTTCGTGGCGAGCCCTGCTTTTGCCAAGGACGGCACCAATCTCGACACCGGCGACACGGTGAGCGTGGATGATAGTGCCACCTTCAATGTGGGTGACGTGGTGGCGGTGTTTGATGCCGATGGCAATGAAATCGATGTCGAAATCCAGGCGGTGAAGGACACCGGCGATGCGTTGGACATTGATGTGATCGACCAGGACTCAGGCGAGTCCGCGACGTTCGAGTTTGCGAAGTAAGCCCTAGGCTAAGAAACCAATCCAGCGATTTCAGCGCGCAGTTCATCCATGCCGAAGCCGCGCTCAGCTGCTGTGAGGTGAACCTGCTGCAAGGCGGCTGCGCGCTTCTTGATGTGGGCCATGGTTTCGGCTTCCAGCACCGCGAGCTCATGCCGGTTGATCTTGTCGCATTTGGTGATGACCAGTTGGTAGGGCACGGCGGCATCATCCAGCATGTCGAACATTTCGAAATCAGGCGTCATGCAGCCATGGCGTGAATCGATCAGTACGAAGGCGCGGGCCAGGCCGACGCGGCCACGCAGATAGCCTTTCAGCACGCCCTGCCACTGCTTCACGTCTTTCTTGGCGGCTTTGGCGTAACCATAGCCCGGCATATCGACCAGCGTGAGGGCATCGCCGCCGAGATCAAAGTAATTCAGCTCGCGGGTGCGGCCCGGTGTGTTCGACGCGCGGGCGAGGCCGTTCACGCCGGTGAGGCCGTTGATCAGCGATGACTTGCCGACATTGGAGCGGCCAGCGAAGGCGATCTCCACCCGGTCCACCGGAGGCAATTGTTCAAGCTGGGCCACGCCCAAACGGAACCGGGCGCTGCCATTGAAAAGGCGGCGCCCGGCGGCAAGCTGGTCTTCGTTGAAGGTGGCGCTCACGTCGCGGCAGGTTTCTTTTTCAAGAAGGGAATCGAGTCCTTGATATTGCCGAACAGGTTCAATTCCGTGCCGTGCTTTTTCATGATGTAGGATTGTTGCAGGATCGAGAGCGTGTTGCTCCAGGCCCAGTAGATCACCAGACCGGCCGGGAAAGTGCCGAGCGAGAAGGTGAAGATCACCGGCATCCAGTTGAACATCTGCTGCTGGATAGGGTCCGGCGGCGTGGGGTTCAAACGCATCTGCACCCACATGGTGATGCCCATGAGCAGCGGCCAGAAGCCGATCATCAAAGCATGCGGCGGCGTCCAAGGGATCAGGCCGAAGAGATTGAACAGAGTGGTCGGATCGGGTGCCGAGAGATCGTGGATCCAGCCGAAGAACGGCGCATGGCGCAATTCGATGGTGGTGAGGATCACCTTATAAAGTGAGAAGAAGACCGGGATCTGCACGAAGATCGGCAGGCAGCCGGCCATGGGATTGACCTTGGCTTCCTTGTAGAGCGCCATGGTTTCCTGCTGCTGCTTCATCTTGTCATCAGGATATTTCTCCTTGATGGCATCCATCTGCGGCTTCAGGTTCTTCATTTTGCTCATCGACGCGTAAGAGCGATTGGCCAGCGGGAACACCGCGAGCTTGACCAGCAGCGTGACCACCAGAATGGCGACGCCGAAATTGCCGACAATCGAATGCACGAAGGAGACGAGATAGAACATGAATTTGGTGATCGGGGCGAACCAGCCCCAGTCGATCATCAAATCAAAATGCGCGAATTTGAATTTTTCGAAGATCGAATTGATCACCGACACGATCTTCGCACCGGCATAGACGTGATCTTCATAAGTGGCGCTGCCGCCAGCGGGCACAGTGATGGGTGCCGTGGCCAGGAAATCAGTCTGGTAGGCATCACGGCCGGGGATTTTCACAAAGCGGTACGAGGCGGCGTAATTGGTCTCCTGATCGGGGATCAACATGGCGGCCCAATATTTATCAGTGAAGCCCAGCCAGCCGCCCTTGCTCGGCACGGTGGCCGGCACATCCGGATCCTTTTTCAGCGCGGCATATTTATGCTCTTCAAGGCCGCCATTCTGAACGCCGAGCGGGCCTTCATAGAACACCCAGTAGCCAGCGACCTGCGGCGTGTCCTGGCGCTGGGCGCGGCCGTAGGGGATGAGATCAACCGGGGCGGTGCCACTGTTGGTCACGGTTTGCTTCACGGTGAACAGGTAATTGTCGCTGATTGAAATCTCGCGGGCGAATTTCAGGCCCTCGCCATTGTCCCAAGTCAAAGTGACGGGTGTTGAAGTGGTGAGGGTTGGCGCGCCTTCCACCTGCCATTCGGTTTTGGAATCCGGCACCTTGATGGTGCTGCCGGGCTTGGGCACGAAGCCCTGCTCGACGAAATAGGCATTGGGCGCACCCGACGGCGACAGGAGGGTGACGACCGGGCTCTTGTCATCAATGGTCTCGTGATATTTCGGCAGTTCAAGATCATCAAGCAAGGCGCCCGTGAGGTTGATCGAACCTGCGAGATCCGGCGTATCGATCTTCACGCGCTTGGTTGCGGCAATGAGGCTGGCGCGGTCTTTCACCTGACCAGCGCCATCGGTGGCGATGGTGGCTTGCACGGTTTCCTGCGTCTGCGTGGCCTCCTGCGCCTTCTTGGCAGCGGGGCCGGCGTAATAATACTGCCAGCCGAAAACGATCAGCATGGACAGGGCCACCGCCATGATCATGTTCTTGGTGTCAAATTGCGGCTTCTGGGGCTGGCTCATTTTGCTTCCGTTTTAGGCAGGGCCTTGGCGTGCAGGCGGTTCGCTGCAGAGATAAGATCAGATTTCAGGATTTCAAAGTCGCTCGTCTCGGCGGCACTGCGGCCGATCACGACATAATCGAAGGATTTTTGCACCACACTGGCAAGGCCCAACCGGGCGGCTTCCCGCAGGCGGCGCTTGATGCGGTTGCGGATCACGGCATTGCCAAGCTTCTTGGTGCAGGTGAAACCCACGCGGGGCACACCATCGTCAGAACGCAACCGGGCTTGCAGCAGAAAGGCCGGATTGCTCCACGAAACAGCTTTAGCGGCGGCAACGAAATCCTGCCTCCGCGTTATGCGCTGCATGCGATTGAATTTAAAGGATTAGGCCGAGAGCCGCTTGCGGCCCTTGGCGCGGCGACGACGCAGAACGTTGCGGCCACCCACTGTTGCCATGCGCGAACGGAAACCATGGCGGCGCTTACGGACCAGCCTGGAGGGTTGATATGTACGTTTTTGTGGCATGACTCGATTCCAACAATCTGCTCAACCTCTTGGAATTATTGTTATAATTTCCGGAAAGACAGAGCAGAACCTAAAGGTTTTGCATAAGTTGGGGTGCTTATGCGTAAACTCTGGGGAAAAGTCAATCGCGGCCAATACCCTACGGGACAAGTAAATACAGGCCATGAATGTGCACTTTTATACCTTCGCTTGCAGCTTTTTTGCGTCTGATCAGAAACCTGTTGGGTGGCGCTAAAATCTTGGGCTAATCAAGGACCATGACGGATGATATGGGTTCCAACAAATCCCAACACAGCGGCGGGCGATTGACCGGCCTTTCAGGCCAAGTGCTGCTGCTGACCATCATTTTTGTGATGTTGGGCGAAGTCCTGATCTTCCTGCCGTCGATTGCGAATTTTCGTGTGCAGTGGATGAAGACCCGCATCGCCCAGGCCGAGATTGCGGCTTTGGCACTGGAAGCCTCGCCTACTGAAATGGTGCCTACCGATCTGAACAACGCTTTGCTGATGGGTGCTGGCGTTGAAGCTGTGGCCGTGATGCGCGCCGACAAGCGCTCGCTCATTTTGAAAAGCGAGAACCCCGCGCTGGCGGAAGAGACTTTCGATTTGCGCAACGGAAGTTACTACACGGCTGTCATTCCGGCTTTCCGGGCGATGTTCGTCAGCAGCGACCGGTTGATCAATGTGATCGACTATCCGCCAGCAATGACCGGTTCTTCCATTGAAATCGCTGTGCATGAATGGCCGCTGCGCGATGCGCTGATCAACTTTGCGCTGCGCATCTTGGGCGTGTCCATCGTGCTGTCTTTCATCGTGGCCTGCCTGATTTACGCGGCGTTGAACCGCTTCTTTGTGCGACCGATGCTGAAGCTCTCAGCCAATATGATGGCCTTCGGTGAAATGCCGGAAGACAAATCACGGGTGATCGCACCCAGCGGGCGCGGCGACGAATTGGGCATGGCCGAGCGCCAGCTGGAAAGCATGCAAAAGCAATTGCAGACGTTGCTGCAACAGAAGACGCATCTGGCCGCGCTGGGTCTTGCCGTGAGCAAGGTGAGCCATGATCTGCGCAACATGCTGACCTCGGCGCAATTGATTTCGGACCGCCTGGGCGAAGTGAAGGATGCGCGCGTGCAGCGCTTTGCGCCCAAGCTCATCATCTCGCTTAACCGGGCCATCACGTTCCTCAACCAGACCCTCACCTATGGGCGGGCGCAGGAATTGCCGCCGCGGCGCGAGGTGTTTGCGTTGAAGCCTTTGGTGACGGATGTGTTTGAAACGCTGCAGCTGGAAAACCCGCGCATCTCCCTCAAGCAGTCAGTCCCTGCAGAACTCAGTGTGGATGCCGACCGCGAGCATTTGACCCGCATTCTCACCAATCTGGTGCGCAACGCCGCTCAGGCGATTGAATCGCGCCCGCAGGAGAAAGATGTGATTTCGGTTGCCGCCTCGCGTGAAGGCCACGACGTGCGGATTGCAGTGAAAGATTCCGGCCCCGGCATCCCGCCCGCCGTGCGCGGCAAGCTGTTTCAGGCCTTCCAGACCGCGGCGCGCCCCGGCGGCACGGGGCTGGGCCTCGCCATATCGGCCGAACTGGTGCAGGCCCATGGCGGCCAGATCAAGGTGGCGTCATCCTCGGAAGAAGGCACCAGCATCGAGATTTGCCTGCCTGACCGCAACGGGCAAAACGGCCATTGAGGCGCCTCAAATCTCGTACTTGCATTCACCCCTCCGTCATACTAACAGAACGCCAGTCGGCAGGGTTTAACCCCGCCTTGCGCGCCCGTAGCTCAGCTGGATCAGAGCACTAGACTACGAATCTAGGGGTCAGAGGTTCGAATCCTTTCGGGCGCGCCATTTTCTCATTGATTGAAATGCGTGAGCCTAAGCTGCGTTCGGAATGGCAAAAGAGCCGGCGGAGTGAACCACCGGCCAAGTTTGCACACACAAGAAAGTAAAATGCTTCAGCGCTGATACAAATGCTCCAAGATCATGCGGGCTTGCCCAATGTCTTCCGGATAGAAGCGCACAACTTCATAACCCTGTTTCAACCCCACGACATTGAGATTTGAGTTTCGACTGCGTGCGGCGGGGTAGATTTCTATTCGCATGCAGGCCAGCAATTCGGCTGAGCAATCCTTCCTGGCCAACCAGATGGGCTGCGCAGTCAAATTGCTCGTATCAACTGCGAAGGGTGATCCATTCGGCGTTACAAAAATGGACAGATATTTGGTTCCAGGGCGTTCGGTGTGACGTTCGAAGCGCGATGAAGCCTCGCGAAGAATTTGCTCGAGCGTCGCATTGATCGTTTTCGCATCTTCTTTTGTAGCACTCGAAATCGTTGTCTTTGCGGCGGGGATTGATGTGATTTCGTCTGTCACGGGTGGCATGATTTTCTCCCTGGCAATGTTTGGGTTGGAAGCCGGGCGATAGCCCGCCGACCTTACTGCTTCATCGGCGAGACGCGCCTTGTGGCCCTGCCCAGTGCCGTTCCTGGCCATCCAATTGCTGTAGTGATTTCCTGAGGTGCCAGCGCAATGAACGATGTGCACGAACGTCACTATGCCATCGCTGTAAGCCACGTCATTTATTCGTTTCAGTGATGGGCGGACTTTGGCGAGCCGTCCGAAGGAGGCCCCCATGTAGTCGGCATCATTCGACATGAGCACGACCAGCTTCGTGCGCGTTGGCAAGCGTGACAGGTGCTGGTCGATGCATGCAAGTGCCCAGTCATCGCCACTGGCCCTGTTGGCAAGCGCATTGATGACATCGCCGGACTTTGCCCACTTATCGCCAACCCGTTTCGCCACCGAGCAACGGATCAGCGAGCCGAAAGCGACATCCGTTTCGCGCGCGGTGAACATATCCGCAAACGGACGATCTGGCAGGACGCCCAAGGAACGCAATGCCTTTTCGAGACGGCCGCGAAAGCCACCAAAAGCGATTTGGTCGAATGGCATTTCCAGATATTTACCTGTTTGCCGGGTGCCCTTGGAGAAGCCAAGAACCAGCAGTTCGGGGTTGGTGGAACCCCAAGCCATCGGATTGTTTTCAAGAAGCCAACCATCCTGTTCAATAACTGATTTGCCCCAAGTGCCGCACGCGCCAAAGCATCGCGAGCAAGCGATCTTTCCATGAGCTGGCAACACATTGGCATGGTGATCGATGCCAATCATAGGGCGGTTCCCTCATCCAGCAACTTGTGCAATTCGGACGCTTCCTTGCGGGCCCACTGATATCCAGCCACAATACCCCAATGCCCGTTCTCATTAGGTCGACGCCAGCTGGGTGTGGGCGCCTTGGCAAGCAGCTTCAAGGCTTCGAAATAATCAGCAATAGGCGCTTCGCTACCCTTGCTGCCGACGGTGTAACCCCGTGCATTCCTGCATTCGACCGGATGAAACCAGCTCCCATCGCGAGCTACTGGAACAAATACGACTTCATCCAGCACGCCCGAACCCTTGGCTGCTTCAACCTGGCCTTCGGTTGCGATGGCGTTCTGGGTGGTCCACCAGATCGATGACTTATAGTCGCCCCTTTTTTTAAGCCACCTTTGCGCATCGGCTGCATCAATCATGCCACCGTTGCTTTTCATATCCGGGTCACCAGTCTTGGGTGTGAGAAGATTGCGGATGCTTTTTTCGCCAACGCGGCATAGAGCCGCCAATTGTTCAATGGAAACGGGCCGTCCCATATCTGTTGCAATCCGAGCCTCCGCAGCCAGCACCGTCCGTTTGAGTTCGATGTTTTCGCCCCAATCCGCAGGTATGCTGGACAGGAGTTCACGACCCCGCTGAACAAAACTATGGATCGACCGTGCTAGGGCGTTTTTAGTGAGGCCAATCGTGTTTGCATCGCCTCGCGTGACATGATCCGGGCATAGACCAAAGAAGGCAAATTGATTGAGATCCACAAAATAGTCGGAAGCTTTGCTGGCTCCTAGCTCAGACCAGGCACTCAACCAGTTCTCGCGCCAGCCGCTTTCAAGCGGCGCATCATATCCAACGATTTCATGGTACAGCAGATTCATTGCCTTTCGAGTGGCGTCCGGCTCCCAAGTCACCAGTTCCAGAAACTGGCCGGCCTTGATTACCAAGCCCACAAGGTCGCTGGTTTCAAAGTCTTGGTAAGTCTTCCTAAATTCTTCAAACCTGACTTCGATCTCGCTGACCATGTGAAGCTCCATAGAACACCAAGGACGTTTCCTTGGCCTCTTTCCTATTCGTAACAAAATTAGCCCGCAAGGTCAACAGGAATATTTCTCATCCTTTATCCTGTTCGATTATCGATAGATATGGTCAGATGAAGGAACGCCAATATTGAATTATATTTCAGATTCTTAAGTCGATAGACCTGCGCTGATTTTGCCTTTGCTTCCGCGCCAATCTTCTTCGATTATCATTGAAACGCCTCAGCGCGATGCCCACTTCCGTCAAACAATAAATTGGAAGGTTTAAGGCGATGAGCACTCCTAACGCAGCTCTTTCGGGGCAATTCAAACTCGGCAATCTCAACATCAACCGGCTTGGTTATGGCGCGATGCGGATTACCGGGCGCGGGATTTGGGGGCCGCCTGCTGATCGCGCTGCGGCCATCGCTACGCTTCGGCGCTTGCCGGAATTGGGCGTGAACTTTATCGATACGGCCGACAGCTATGGACCGGATGTTTCGGAAGAGCTGATCCGCGAGGCGCTTCATCCCTATCCCGGTTTGATCGTTGCGACCAAGGCAGGCCTCACGCGCGAAGGGCCTGATCGCTGGACGCCCAAGGGTGATCCCAAATATCTGATCGAGCGCGCCAAGGGCAGCCTCAAAAAGCTTGGTGTTGAACAGATCGATCTGTGGCAATTGCACCGCATTGATCCCGGCGTGCCTGCGGCAGAACAATTCGGTGCGGTGCGCCAGCTTCTCGACGAAGGCATCATCCGCCATGCGGGCTTAAGCGAAGTGTCGGTCAATGACATCAAGGCCGCACAGAAAGTGTTCCCAGTGACCACGGTGCAGAACCTCTACAATCTGACCACGCGCGGCAGCGAAGATGTTCTCAGCTATTGCACGGCGAACGGGATTGGCTTCATTCCGTGGTATCCACTGGCGGCCGGCAAGCTGACGCAGCCGGGCCAAGTGGTGGACCGCATTGCCAAGGCGCATAGCGCAACCGCCGGCCAAGTGGCGCTGGCCTGGTTGCTGCAGCACAGCCCGGTGATGTTGCCGATCCCCGGCACATCAAGCATTGCGCATCTGGAAGAGAATGTGGCGGGTGCTGCGGTCAAGCTTTCACCAGAAGAAGTAGCCTTGCTGGATTCAGCAAAGGGCTAAGCAAAAGGGGCAGTGGAAAACCACCGCCCCTTTTTTTCGCGTCAACAGAGAGAAGCTATGCGGCTTTGACCAGCCGCAAATCTGATTTCGCACCCGATGCCACCTGCAGCGCCTGAGTGATGTCGGCGATGATATCGTCGGGATGCTCGATACCGATGGACAAGCGGATGTAACCTGGCGTTACACCGGCGGCAAGTTGCTCGGTCGATGTCAGCTGCTGATGCGTGGTGGAAGCCGGGTGAATGGCGAGGGAGCGCGCATCACCGATATTGGCCACGTGATAAAGCAGCTTCAGCGCGTCGATGAAGGCCTTGCCGCCTTCCACGCCTCCCTTGAGCTCGAAGCCCACCAAAGCCCCGTAACCGCCTTTCAAATATTTCTTGGCGCGCGCCTTTTGCTTGCCGCCCTGCAGGCCGGGGAAGATGACTTCCTTCACCTGCTTGTGCTTGTTCAGGAAGGTGGCGATCTTCGCGGCGTTTTCGTTTTGCTGGCGCACGCGCAGCGGCAGCGTTTCCAAGCCTTGAATGAACTGCCAGGCATTGAAGGGCGAAATCGCCGCGCCAATATCGCGCAGCAGTTTCACGCGGATGCGCAGGATGTAAGCGATGGGGCCGAGCGGCTTGGCCGCTTCCGTCCAGATGGCGCCGTGATAGCCTTCATCCGGTGTGTTGAGCGTGGGGAAGCGTTCGGCATGTTTGTCCCACGGGAAATTGCCGCCATCGACGATCACGCCGCCAATTGATGTGCCATGGCCACCGATATATTTGGTGGCAGAATGCACGACCACTGCAGCACCATGTTCCAGCGGGCGCGCAATCAAAGGTGCGGCGGTATTGTCCACGATCAGCGGAATGCCGATCTTGCGGCCGATCTCTGCCACTTCAGCAATGGGGAAAACATGCAGCTTGGGGTTCGGCAAAGTTTCCGCATAGTAAGCGCGGGTCTTGTCGTCCGAGGCTTTGCGGAAATTTTCCGGGTCGGATGGATCGACGAAGCGCACTTCGATGCCGAATTGCTTCAGCGTCTGGGCCAGCAAGGTGACCGTGCCGCCATAGAGATCGGTGGAGGAAACGATGTTGTCGCCGGACTGCGCCAGGTTAAGAATGGCGAAGGTCGTCGCAGTCTGGCCGGATGCCACCGCAAGGGCTGCCACGCCGCCTTCAAGGGCAGCGATGCGCTGTTCAAACACATCCTGCGTGGGATTGCCGATGCGGGTATAGATGTTGCCCAGTTCCTGCAGCGCGAACAGACGCCCTGCATGCGCCGTGTCATTGAACTGGAACGAAGTTGTCTGATGCAGCGGCACGGCGACCGCACCGGTGGCGGGATCGGCACGGTAGCTGCCGCCATGCAAGGCCAACGTTTCGAAATTCTTGGATGATGTAGTCATGGTGATCTCCTTCTGGCGTGAGATCATTTGCCAGCCGCGCGCGTCCCGCAATTTCCTTCGCTTGCCATGAGGTTTGAGAAATATTGAAGAGTGGGCGCCCAGCTGCCGCGCTAGGCTCAAGCCATGTCAGCAATCGTAAAGTCATTCCCCGTGCGAAACCCTGAATATGACTGGCGCAAGAACGATCTCGTCAGCCAGCTGCGGCTTTCACGCGAGGTGACGCATAATATCCGCCATCAGGGCCAGGTGCGGGAGCTGCCATCGCGGGAAGCCTTGCAGTTTGTTTTGCACAAGCTGTGCTGCGCGCTGTTTCCCACGCATTTCGGCCAGGCCGTTTTTGCCAATGAGAGCACCGATCTTTATGTGGGCAGCTGCCTTCAAGACGGATTGGCGGCGCTGGTGGTCCAGGTGCAGCGCAGCTTGCAATTTGATCTCACTGAAAGTGCCAGCGCCAGTAACCGCCAGGTGCGGGCCGAAGCGATTGTTGACGGATTTGCCAACAACCTGCCCGAAATCCGCAATACTTTGGTGGATGATTTCCGCGCGGCTTACGTTGGCGATCCGGCGGCGGAAAACGTGGCCGAAGTGGTGCTGGCTTATCGCGGATCAATCGCCATCATTCATCACCGTATCGCTCATGCGCTTTACCAGCGCGGCGTGCGACTGGTGGCCCGGCTGATTGCCGACATTGCGCTGGAACGCACCGGCATCGACATTCATCCCGGCGCATCCATCGGCGCGGGCTTTTTCATTGATCACGGCAGCGGTGTGGTGATCGGGCAGACGGCGATCATCGGGCGCAATGTGCGGCTCTATCAGGGTGTGACGCTGGGTGCCAAAAGCTTCAAGCCCAGCGCTGATGGCAGCCTGATCAAGGGGGAAGCGCGGCACCCCATCGTGGAAGACCATGTGGTGATCTATGCTGGTGCCACCATTCTGGGCCGGGTGACCATTGGCGAGAATGCGGTGATCGGCGGCAATGCCTGGGTGACACGAGATGTTGCACCTGGCAGCGTAGTTACACTTTCTCAATCCTGAGCAAGCGTGAGGGCGGAAGTTCCCGTCTCTCCCATATATTGCCCGACCTGTTCCACCAGCTTGTCGCGCGTCATCTCCGTCACGCGCGCCGGGAAATCGCCCAGTTCTCTTTCGCGCGCAACAACGGTGATCGTGCGGGTGAGCCGTGCTGCGGGCAAGGGCAAGACGCGCAGGGGCATACGCTCGACAAGGCCGTCAATCAGCAGCGTAGGAGTGAGCAGCGTGAAGCCCATGCCATTGCAGACGCAGGCCGTGACCATGCTGGAGCGGTCGGCCTGGATCACTTCCTGCGGAGTCAAACGGATGCGCCGCAAGTGCTGGGTGATCAGGCGGCCCACACCCGTCGTGTCGGCAAAGCGGATCAGCGGCAGGCGCTTCTGGATCGAGTCCAGGCTGTCGGTGGGCCCGCGATAACCCGCAGGCACAACCAGCAGGAAGGATTCCTGCAGCACGGCATGACGCTCCAAACCCTCCATGTCGTAGAATGGATTTGAGGTGATCGCGAGGTCGGCCTTGCGGGTGCGCAGCAAGGTTTCATGATCGGTGCTCAAGCCCGCGTGCAGCGTGACATCACGCACACCGAAACCCTTTTTAGCGAGCGCAACCAATCCAGGGGTGAGTGTCGTTGCAATCGACGCCAGGATGCCGAGGCGCAGCACGCTGATCGGCGTGGGCCCCTGGTGGCGCATTTCGGTTTCGAGATCGTTGACCTCATTGAGAATGCGCGCCGCGTGACGGTGCAGCAATGTTCCGGCCTGTGTGAGACGCGCAGGCCTGACGCTGCGATCAAACAAGACTGCACCATAGGCCTTCTCCAGCGTCGCGATGTGCTGCGACGCGGCCGATTGGGTGAGGCCCAGCATGCGTGCTGCTGCCGTCATCTGGCCGGTTTCGGCGACAGCCTCGAAAACTTCCATGCCCTTCAACAGATTTGAATTGGCATGCGCCTGGCTTTTCAGTTTGGGTTTCTTTGTCATCAACACCATTAGAAATTCTAATGGTAGGTTTTGTCAATTGAGTTTTCGCCGCGCGCGGGGGAAATTCGCCTCCATGGAGCAAGCACACAATCCGCGCCGTAGACGCGCTTCCAGCACGGAGAAAGTGGAGGCTCCGCGTGCGCCCTATATCAACCGCAAGCTTTCCACCTTCAGCGTGTTGAGCGAAGAAGGCCTGGCGCTCATTGAAGCCAATGCCGACACGATCCTGCATGACACAGGCATGGAGTTTGTTGGCGATCCTGAGATCATCGCCATCTTCAAAGCGGCAGGTTGCGACGTGCAGGACACGCGCGTGCGGTTTGAGCGCGGCTTCTGCCGCAAGACCATTCAGGCCACGGCGCCGAAGCAATTCACCCAGCATGCGCGCAACCCGGCCAACAATGTGGTGATGGGTGGCAGCAACAGCGTGCTCTGCCCCTCATGGGGGCCACCCTTTGTGCATGATCTCGACAAGGGCCGGCGCTACGCGACCTATGCCGATTTCACCAATCTGGTGAAGCTGCACCAAACGCTGCCGTGGTTGCATCATTCCGGTGGCGTGGTGTGCGAGCCGGTGGATCTGCCCGCCAACAAGCGGCATCTCGACATGCTTTATGCCCACATTCGCTGGTCTGACCGGCCGTTTATGGGCGCTTTCATCGGAGCAGAACGTGCGGGCCATGCGATTGAGATGGCCCGGATTGTTTTCGGTGCGGATTATGTGGCGAACAATCCGGTGCTCTATTGCGTGTCGAATACCAATGCGCCGCTGGTTTTGGATTCACATATGTCGGGCGCGCTGAAAACTTATGCGCGCGCCAACCAGCCGGTGGCTTGCACGCCGTGGGTACTGACCGGTGCGATGAGCCCAACCACTGTGGCGGGGACTCTTGCGCAGGTTTTGGCAGAAGCGACTGCTTGTTTGGCGTTAGTGCAATTGATCAATCCCGGCGCGCCGTGCCTGATGGGAAGCTTTGCTTCCACCATGTCAATGCAATCGGGCGCGCCTACATTTGGCACGCCGGAGGCAGGCTTGATGGTGCTGGCGGCGGGGCAACTCGCGCGGCGTCTGGGTGTGCCGCTACATACTGTGGGCACATTGTCTGCATCGAAACTTCCTGATGCGCAGAGCGAGCAGGAGGCGACTTGGGGCTTGCTGATGTCGATGTTCGCAGGCGCCAACCTGATCAACCACGCCACGGGCTGGCTGGAAGGCGGGCTGGTCACTTCGTTTGAGAAGACCATCATTGATCATGATCTCTGCGGCAAGGTTGCGCGGTTCTTCGACGGCATTGACCTCAGCGAAAATGCCCAGGCGATGAGCGCCATTGCCGAAACAGGGCCGGGCCAACATTTCCTTGGCAGCGATCATACGCGGCTGAATTTCATGGGCGCATTGTTCCGGCCGCTGACACCCGACAATAATTCATTCGAGCAATGGCAGGCTGAAGGCGGCGTTGATGCCGCCACGCGCGCCAACCGAATCTGGAAACGGAACCTGGAGCAATATCAGGACCCGGGACTTGATCCGGCAATTGACGAAGCGCTGCAGGCCTATATCGCCAAGGTGAAATCCTTGCAGCCTGACCAGAATTATTACTGATGAAAAAGATCATCATCATTGGTGGCGGTGCGGTGGGCCTGAGCGTGGCCTATCATCTGGCACGGCGTGGCGAAGGCGATGTGACATTGCTGGAGCGCAACCAATTGACCTCCGGCACCAGCTGGCATGCGGCAGGCATTGTGGGCCCGTTGCGCGCCACCGCCAGCATGACGCGGATCGCCTCGCATGCGCTGACACTGTTTCCGGAACTGGAAGCCGAGACGGGCATGAGCACAGGCTATCGCCGCACTGGCGGCTATTGGTTGGCGCGCCAGCCGGAACGCATGGATGAGCTGCACCGGATTGCCGCCGTGGGGCGGCATATGGGTTTGACGCCGCAGGTTTTTGCGCCGCGTGATGTGCAGGTGCCGCAGCTTGATCTTTCCGGCCATGTCGGCGCGCTGATGGTGCCCGAAGATGCCAATGTGAATCCGGTTGATCTCTGCATGGCTTATGCACGCGCGGCGAAAAATCGCGGCGTGAAAATCCGTGAAGGTGTTGAGGTGAGCCGCATCACCACGCGTGAAGCCCGCGTCACCGGTGTTGCGCTGGCGGATGACACTGAGATGGCGGCGGACTGTGTGGTGCTGTGCGCCGGAGCATGGTCGAGGAAACTGGCCGACGAAATTGGCGTTGCCTTGCCGCTGCAGGCGGTGGAGCACATGTATATTGTAACCGAGCCGATTGCAGGTCTGCCCAACCCCTTCCCCGTGGTGCGCGATCTTGATGCTGGGATCTATGTGAAGGGCGATGCGGGGCGTTTGGTGATCGGCGGGTTTGAGCCCAATGCCAAAGCCTGGAACGCTTATGGCCCGGAAGGCAACCGCGCTTTTCTGGAAATGCCGGAGGACTGGGAGCAATTCGGCCCCTTCATGGAAGCGGCACTAGCACTGATCCCGCAACTCGCTGAAGTGGGCATCCAGCGCTTCATGAATGGGCCGGAAAGCTTCACCGCCGACACGCGGCCACTGGTAGGAGAAACGCCGGAAGTGGACGGGTTGTTCGTGGCGGCGGGGATGAATTCGGTGGGCATCATGAGCTCGGCAGGCATCGGCGCCGTGCTGGCCGACTGGATCGCCGCGGGTGCCGAGCCGCGCGATTTGTGGGGCATTGATATTGCACGCGTGGATGCGGCGACGGCTGCGCCTGAACATATGAAGGAGCGGATGAAGGAAGCCGTGTCCGATCTGTTCGCGATGCATTGGCCGTTCAAGCAGCCCACCGCCGGGCGCGGTTTGCGCAAGTCGGCACTGCATGACCACTGGGCTGCGCAAGGTGCTGTGTTCGGATTGACAGTGGGTTGGGAGCGTGGGCTTTGGTATGCGCGCAGCAATGACGAGCGTGACCTGCCCTATTCCGCTGGTGATCAGCCATGGCAGGCGATTGCCGAAAGCGAGGCCGCGCAGATGAAAGACGGTACGGCGCTGCTTGATCTTTCACCCTTCAGCAAGATTGATGTGAGCGGGCCTGGTGCGTTGCGCCTGTTGAACCAGATGGCCACGGCGCAGATGGATGTGACGCAGGGCCGCGCGGTCTATACGCTGATGCTGAACGCGAAGGGCGGCATTGAAGCGGATGTGACGATCACGCGGCTGGGCGACAGCGCGTTCCGCATCGTGTCGGCTGCCGCAACCCGCCGCCGTGATCTGGCGCTGCTGCGGCGCGCGGCGCGGGGTCTTGATGTTGTAATTGCGGATCGCACGGAAGAATTCTGCGTGATCGGCGTGATGGGCGCTGGCTCGCGTGGCACGCTTGCTGCGCTGTCCAAGGATGACTGGAACGCGTTTGCGTTCAGCACGGCGCGCGATGTGACGATTGCGGGCGTGCGCTGTTCCGCCACGCGGATTTCCTATGTCGGTGATCTGGGCTGGGAGATCACCGTTGCGAATGACAGTGCTGGCAAAGCGTTTGATGCGTTGATCGGCGCGGGCGCCAGACCCATGGGGCATTATGCGTTGAATGGATGCCGCATCGAAAAGGGCTATCGCCATTGGGGGCATGATCTGGGGCCGGAGATTACACCGCTGGAAGCCGGGCTTGGATTTGCAGTGGATTGGAAGAAAGACTTCAATGGCAAAGCCGCTTTGCTGAAGCAGAAACAAGATGGCATCAGCCAGCGTTTGGTGTTGCTGGATGTGGAGGGCCATCCGCTGATTGTGCATGATGAGCCAGTCACAGAGAATGGCGCTGTTGTTGGCCTCACGACTTCCGGTGCCAAGGGTGCGCGGACGGGCCTCACACTGGCGCTGGCGTTGGTGAGCGTGAAGAAAAATGAAATGCTGGCCGAAACAGCTGCGCGATCTTTCATGGTCGATGTCGCCGGGAAATCTTACCAAACGAAAGTGCTGAGCAAAGTACCCTTCGATCCGGCGGGTGAAAGGATGAGGGGATGAGTGAGTTTCAGGTGGTGATCATTGGTGGCGGCGCGATGGGCGTCTCGCTGCTCTATCACCTCACCAAGCTGGGCTGGCGCGATGTGGCGCTGGTCGAGAAGAATGATCTCACCCATGGCTCCACCTGGCATGCGGCGGGGCTGTGCACGCATTTCGCGCATAACCCGACCATCCAGGAATTGCGTGCCACATCAGTGCGGCTCTACCGTGATATTCTGCCGGAAGAGACGGGTGAATCCTGCGGCTTCCACCGCAGCGGCGCGATGCGGGTGACGCGCAATCCGGAGCGCATGGATGAATTCCGCCATGTGGCGGGGCTGTCGGAATTCACTGGCTATCCGCTTGAAATTTTGACGCGTGAGCGCATCGCGGAATTGCATCCACTGGCGACGCTGGATGAATTGATCGGCGGCATTTATGAGCCGGATGATGGGCATGTTGATCCTTCGCTCGCAACCAATGCTATGGCGAAGGTGGCGATGAGAAATGGTGCTACCATCCAACGTTACAATCCGGTTCACGCTATCAGGCGCGAAGATGATGTGTGGATCATTGAAACCGCCAAGGGCGTGCTGAAGGCGAAGCACATCGTCAATGCCGCCGGCACATGGGGTTTCGAAGTGGGCCGGATGATGGGCGTCAATGTGCCATCGGTGCCGGTGCTGCATCAATATTTGGTCACCGATACGGTGCCCGAAATTGCAGCGCGCCAGAAGGCCGGGCTGGCCGAGCTTCCGATCATCCGCGACCCGGAAGAAAGCTGGTATTGCCGGCAAGAGCGCGATGGTTTCATTCTTGGGCCTTACGAGAAGCAGGCGCAGGTGTGGTCAGTCGATGGCGTGCCGCCGGAGTTTGGTGCTGAGCTAATGCCACCTGATCTTGAACGCGTCGAACATATTATCGAAGCCGCGATGGCGCGCGTCCCGGCGCTGGGTACGGCAGGCGTGAAGACGGCGATCAATGGTCCGATCACCTTCACGCCCGATGCCAACCCGCTGATCGGGCCTGCCTTTGGCGTGCCGGGTGCGTGGCTGCTGACCGGGTCTTCCATGGGTGTGATGGAAGGTGGCGGTGCGGGGAAATTCCTGGCGCATTGGATGGTGCATGGCGCGCCGCCGATGGATGCGTTGGCGGTGGATAGCCGCCGCTTCGGGCCATGGGCTGACCGCGATTTCCGCGTGGCGAAGGCGGTGGAATGTTTCGGCTTGCAATTCGGCGTGCATTATCCATTCGAGGAGCGGCCTGCGGGGCGCAAGATCCGCATGTCGCCGCTTTATGATCTGATGATTGAGCGTGGCGCGGTGATGGGTGCGGCCCATGGCGCCGAGCGACCCAACTGGTTCTCGGACAAGCCCGGTGATGAGACGAAGGATAGTTTCCGCCACACCAACTGGTTTTCCGCCGTGGCGCGCGAAGTGGATGCGGTGAGCAACCGCGTGGCGCTGGCTGATCTTTCGGTGTTTTCAAAGTTTGAAATCACCGGCGTGGATACGATCCGCTTCCTCAATGCGCTGGGGGCCAATGCGCCGCCGAAGTTGGGGCGCATCGGCCTGACGCATGCGCTCACGCCTGCGGGTGGTGTGGCAAGTGAATTTACCGTGGCAGTGCTGACGGAGCAGCGTGCCTATTTGAACTCTGCGGCCGCGGCCGAAGAGATGGATTTCGATCTGCTGCGCGAACGTGCTGCGGGTTTTGATGTCAGCATCCGCAACCTGACCGATGAATGGGCTGTCATCGGCCTGATGGGCCCGCGTTCTGCTGATGTGCTCAAGGCATTGACCTCCCAGGACTTGGGAAAGTGGCTCACAGTGCAGGACATCACCATTGCGGGCATTTCCTTGATGGCGATCCGCGTCTCCTATGTCGGCGAGCTCGGTTGGGAATTGCATCTGCCGCGTCCTCAGGCGGCGCAGCTTTTCCGCGCGCTTGAAGATGCGGGAAAACCATTCGGCATCGGATATTACGGGTCCTATGCCGCCAACAGCATGCGGCTTGAAAAGGGCTATCGCGGCTGGGGCATGGACTTGACCACCGAGCGCACGCCGCTGGAAAGTGGATTGGCATTCCTAGTGAAATCGGAAGGCCGCAGCTTTGTGGGCCGCGATGCGATGCTGAAGCGCCAGCCAGGCTGGGACATGGTGCTGCTTGAAATCGATACTGATGGCGAAGTGGAGCCGTTCTATTCGCATACAGTATTCGCACAGGGTCGACCGATTGGTGTCGTCACCTCCGGCGCCTATGGGCACCGGGTGAAGAAATCACTGGCGCTGGCCTTCCTGCGCGAGCCGCAGATCCGTGATGGGTTCACCGTCAAGCTGCTGGGCCGCGAGCGCGCCGCGCGCATTCTTTCCACGCCGCCTTACGATCCGCAGAATTTACGCCTCAAAGGAGTTGCCCCATGAGCAAGGAACTTGAAACCGATTGGTCACTCGCCGCCACCGCTGCACGGCGCGACAAATTCTATGCCGCCTCACAGCGCAAATTTGTACCCTTCAAGGAACCGGTGGTTTTCAAGAAAGGCTCGATGCAATATCTCTGGGATGTGGACGGCAAGAAATATACTGATCTGCTGGGCATGAATGTCTGCGTGTCGGTTGGTCATGCGCATCCGAAAGTGGTCAGCGCTGCGATGGCGCAGGCGCAGGAGCTCACGCATTGTACCACCATGTTCTATCACCCCACCCCGGCGCATTTTGCCGAGGAGCTGGCGGCTACCATGCCGAAGGGCCATGAATGGGTGGTGCATTTCACCAATTCGGGTTCAGAGGCCATCGACCTCGCGATGGTGATGGCGCGCACTTATACCGGCCATATGGATTTGCTGGCGCTGCGCACCGCTTATCACGGGCCTACATCAGCGGCGCAATCGATCACGGGCATCGCGGGTTTCCGCCATCCGGGCATGCCGGGCAATGTGTCTTTCGTGGCGGAGCCCAACCAGTATCGCGGCATATTCGGCGCGGGAACCGAGCCCTATCTTGACGAGATTGATCGCACCATTTCCAGCACGACGACAGGCAAGGTGGCCGGCATTTTTGTGGAAAGTGTGCAGGGCTATGGCGGCATTGTTGAAATGCCAAAAGGTTATATGTCAGGTGCAGCAGAACGCGTGCGCGCAGCGGGCGGGCTCTATGTGGCCGATGAAGTGCAAACTGGCTTTGGCCGCACAGGTGACCACATGTGGGGCTTTGAGGCCGATGGCGTGGTGCCGGATATTGTCGTCATGGCCAAGGGCATCGGCAATGGCTTTCCGCTGGGTGCCGTTGTGGCGCGCAAGGCGATTGGCGATGTGATGGCCGACAAGTTCATGTTCCACACTTATGGTGCCAACCCCACAAGCTGCGCAGCTGGGCGCGCTGTTCTGCAAGTGATCCGCGAGGAGAAGACGCAGGAGAATTCCAAGAAGGTGGGTGCCGCACTTCTGTTGCGCTTGAAGGATTTGCAGCAGCGCCACAAGTCGATCGGCGATGTACGCGGGCGTGGGCTGATGCTGGCGATCGAAATGGTGAAGGACCGCAAGACCAAGGAGCCGGATGCAGGCATCACCGCCGCCGTGTTTGAAAGCTGCCGCGACCAGGGACTTATCCTGTCGAAATCCGGGCCTGATCGCTCGGTGCTGCGCATGGTGCCGCCGATGTGCCTGTCGCTGGACGATGTGGACCAGGTGGCCAATGGCATCGACCGTGCCTTCACCGAGGCCACGGCATGAGCCATGCAATAATAGCGCTGTGGTCGCATCCGCGTTCGATGTCGACCGCGTTCGAGCGCATCATGCGAGCGCGTGGCGATCTGGAATGCCTGCATGAGCCTTTCATGTATGATTATTATATCAACCGCTCGAAGCGCGAGATGCCGCATTTCGATGCGATGGATAATCATCCGCGCAGCTATGAGGGCATCCGCGACATGATCCTCGCCAAGGCGGAGGCAGGCCCGGTGTTCTTCAAGGACATGAGCTATTATGTGATGCCGCATATCATGCAGGATGAAGCTTTCCTGCGCCGCGTGACGCATAGTTTTCTGGTGCGCAATCCGAAGGCCTCGCTCACCTCCTATGCGAAGCTTGATCCGGAATTCACCAGCGAGGAACTGGGCATTGAAGCGCAGTGGCAGCAGTTGAGCGGATTGTCCGGGCGCGGGGTCGTGATCCAGAGCGAGCGGGTGCAGGTTGATCCGCAGGGCGAGATGCGGCGCTATTGGCAGGCAGTGGGGCTGGCCGACAAACCCGAAGCGTTGGAATGGGGCGATGAGAAGCCGGCCGATTGGCAACAAGTTGCAGGCTGGCATCAGGATGTGCTTTCGAGCAAAGGGGTGAAGCCGCTGACGGCGGAGAAGCTGCGCGAAATCGACGATGGTTTCGAAAAGCTGGTGGAGAGCCAGCCGCGCTTCAAGGCGATGTTCGAGCAGCATTTGCCCGCGTACGAAAAGCTCGTAGCGCAGAGTGAACGCTAGCGATCCAAAAACAGATCGCGCATCGGGGTGCTGCCGGGAACTCCAGAGTAGCCTGACAAATCAGTGATGCCTTCCTTGGCCAGCACTTCGTCGTCGATGAAGAAATTGCCGGTGCATTCGCGTGCGAGTTTCGTCAGGATCGCATGCGCCGCATCGGCGACGATGTCGGGCTTGCGGCAATGTTCTGGCTTGATGATGCCGCCCAGCATGGCGAGGGCTGCGGTTTCAATGATGGTGCGGGGCCAGAGTGCGTTGGCGGCGATGCCGATGTCGCGGAATTCTTCGGCCCAGCCCAGCACGCACAGGCTCATTCCCATTTTTGAAATCGTATAGGCCACATGTGGGCCGAACCATTTGGGATCAAGCGAAGGTGGCGGCGACAGCGTGAGGATATGCGGGTTCGCCGCTTTCTTCAGGTAAGGCAGGCAGGCTTGGGTCACCGCGAAGGTGCCGCGGATGTTCACCTGCATCATCAGGTCATAGCGGCGCATTGGCGTTTGCGCGGTGCCGGTGAGGTTGATGGCGCTGGCATTGTTGATCACGATGTCGATGCCGCCGAAAGTCTCTGCGGCTTTTTCTGTGGCGGCCTTGATGCTCTCTTCATCGCGCACATCGACGATGACGGGCAGCGCGTTGCCGCCGGCGGATTTGATCTCGTCAGCAGCGGAATAAATGGTGCCGGGCAGTTTGGCATGTTCTTCCGCCGTCTTGGCGGCGACCACTATATTGGCGCCATCACGCGCTGCGCGCAGGGCGATGGCTTTGCCGATGCCACGGCTGGCGCCGGTGATGAATAGTGTCGTGCCTTTGAGACTCATGATTTCCCCTTGCCGCCTGCGGCGAGTTCCGCTTGCTGCCATTGCACGATCCAGTCCGGCAGCGGCGGTGATGTTTCTTCGTGCCCCAGTGATTTTGCCATTTCTGCCGGGGGCATGGTGCCACCCTTCTTGACGAAGGCGGCCTTGACGATGGATTGGCACATCAGCTCGCCTTCACGCTCGATGCGATGTTCGATGAACATCCATTTTGCGTCCCAGCACAACACCTGCGTGGCCAGTGTGATGCGCTGAAACGGCTGGATGGGGCGGCGGAAGCGGATCATGCTGCCAGCAATCACCGGCATCAATCCATCGCGGCGCATCAGCTTGCCGAGGCCGCCGCGCACGATCAACTCCATTCGGCCCAGATCCATCAGCGCGAAATAGCGCGCGTTGGTCATGTGCAGGTTGAAGTCCAGGTCGGACGGCCAGCAGCGGAAATGCTGAATGATTTTCTCATTCCAGCGCATCGGCGGCGCGCGCAAGCTGGCGAGCACCACCCAGATGAGGCGGAACCACAGATTCATGATTCAGAAATGCGCATCGTCAAAGGCCATCATGGTCTTGCCACCGGCCATCACCGCCTGGAAATGCGCGGTGGCTTGCGGCAACAGACGCTCCATGAAGAAGCGCGCGGTGGACAGCTTCGCCTTGTAGAAACCTTCCGGATCATCCGTGCCGACCTTGGCGAGGCTGAGTTCCGCCATCTGCGTCCACATATAGGCGACTACTGTGTAGCCCATCAGGCGCAGATAATCGGTGGCAGCGGCCCCGGCTTCTTCAGGCTTCGAAAGCCCAACAGTCGCCACCTGCGCGGTGGCCTGCTGCAGGCGGCCGAAAGCTTTTGCGAGAGGCTCGACAAATTCTGTCATGCCGTCCTTTTCGATCTTCGCTTCAATATAATTGGAGATCGGGTGGAAGACGCTGCGCAGATAGCGGCCGGCATGGGCGGGCATTTTGCGGCCCACGAGATCTAACGCCTGTACACCGTTGGTGCCTTCGTAAATCTGGGTGATGCGGGCATCGCGCACATATTGCTCCATGCCATTATCATGGATGTAGCCGTGGCCGCCGAAGACCTGCACGCCGAGATTGGTGACTTCAAAACCCATGTCGGTCATCATCGCCTTTACCACCGGCGTGATGACTGCGACGCGGTCTTCGGCCTTGATGCGTTCGACTTCATCTGGGTGATGCTTGCTTTCGTCGAGTGCCTTGGCGGCCCAGCCGGAGAGTGCGCGGCAGCCTTCAATCCAGGCGCGCTGGGTGAGCAGCATGCGGCGGATATCGGGATGGACGATGAGCGGGTCGGCCGGCTTGTCGGGATATTTGGCACCCGAAAGCGCCCTGCCCTGCAGGCGTTCCTTCGCATAGGCCACGGCATTCTGGTAAGAAACCTCAGCTAAACCAAGGCCTTGCACGCCCACCGAGACACGCTCGGTATTCATCATGGCGAACATAGCACGCATGCCCTTGTGCGGCTCGCCGACGAGGTAGCCGACCGCATCTTCGAACACGAGCATGCAGGAGGCCGACGCCTTGATGCCCATCTTGTGTTCGATCGACGCGCAGGTGACGCCATTGCGCATGCCCGGCGTGCCATCAGCCTTGGGCATGAATTTCGGAACGAGAAAAAGGCTGATGCCTTTCACGCCCTTGGGCGCATCCGGCAGCTTGGCCAGAACCAAATGGATAATGTTTTCAGTGAGATCGTGCTCACCCGAAGTGATGAAAATCTTGGTGCCGCTGATCTTGTAGCTGCCGTCATCCTGCGGCACGGCCTTGGTGCGCAGCAGGCCCAGATCGGTGCCACAATGCGGCTCGGTGAGGCACATTGTGCCGGACCAGGTGCCTTCCACCATCTTGGGCAGATAGGCGTTTTTCAGCTCGTCGCTGGCATAGCCATGCAGTGCCGTATAGGCACCGTGGGTGAGGCCGGGATACATGCCGAAGGACAGATTGGCGGAGCAAATCATTTCTTCCATCAACAGGTTAACCGATTTCGGCATGCCCTGGCCGCCGTAAGCCGGATCGCTGGCGAGAGACGGCCAGCCGCCTTCGCGGAACAGATTATAGGCTTCCTTGAAGCCCTTCGGCGTGCGGACGACGCCATTGTCCCAATGGCAGCCTTCGTCGTCGGCTGGGAGATTGAGCGGGTGCAGAACTTCCTGGCAGAGCTTGGCGGCTTCATTCAGGACGGGATCAATCACATCCGGCGTAAAGTCATTGAAGTCATTGAGCTTGGCGAGATCGCCACCATTATGAAGCTCATAGAGGACGAAGCGCATGTCGCGCAGGGGGGCCTGATAGGTGGGCATGGAATGCTCCTCTAGTTTCGCAAGGGCTTGCCGGTTTCCAGCATCTGGGTGATGCGGTCCAGCGTGCCGGTGTTGCGCACCAATTGCATGAAGCGGGTGCGTTCAAGTTCCAGAATCTCTGTGTCTTTCATGGATTTAAGCATGTCTGTCTTACCGCCCGAAAGGACTTCGGCCAGCTCGGCGAGGACGACTTTGTCATAGGGTGTCGCCTTGCCGGCGCGGGCGAAACCATCGACCGCCATGTCCATCGCCACGCGGCCGGTGGGGCCGGGGAGATTGAAAGTTGGCGGCTCCGGTGCTTTGTAATCAACTGATAAGGCTAAAGCTTTTGCCTTGGCATCGGCCAGCAGGCGGTAGCGGTTCATGGTGATACTGTCACCCGGTCGCATGAACAGATATTCCTTGGCCTCGGCGGCGGATTTGGAAACTGTCGCTACTGATATGATTTCAAAGGCTTTAATCACCGCTGGCATGGGGCCTTGGGGGAGTTTTCCGAGTGTTCCCCAGCGATGCAGCATTTCCTTGCAGCCGCCCCAGCCGGGGATGAGGCCGACGCCGACTTCGACGAGGCCGGTATAGGTTTCGGCATGAGCTTGCACGGCATCGGAGGCGAGCAAGATTTCGCAACCGCCACCCAGCGCCATGCCGGAAGGCGCGCTAACTACTGGAAAAGGCGCGTATTTCAGGGCGCGGTAGGCATCCTGGCCGGAAGCGACGAGGCGCTCGATTTCGCCCCAAGCTGCGATGTTGGCAGCGAAGGCGGCGAGGCCGAGATTGGCACCGGCGGAGAAATGCGTGCCTTCATTATAGATGACCAGCGCTTTGAAATCCTTCTGCACCAGCTTGATGGTTTTGCTAATCAGCGCCATCGTATCGGCGTCCAAGCTGTTCATTTTGCTGGTAAATTCGAAGCAGGCCACGCCATCGCCAATGTCCCAGACGGCAGCTGAGCCGTTCTTAAGAACCGGTTGCGCGGTGCGCTTGATGTCTTCCAGCATGATGACGCCTTCAGAACGTTTCACATCGTGATAGGCACCATCCAAACCGAGCACCTGGCGGTGGCCGTTTTCGATGCGGTAGAGGCTGCGGCCTGCAGCAATTTGCAGATATTTCGGAGCTGGCTGCAGATTTTTGCTTAGCCACTCGGTGCCCAGCTGATCTATCAGTTCGAAGGGGCCGAATTTCCAGTTGAAGCCGAGGCGCATCGCCTCGTCGATGGCGCTTGGATCGTCCGACACTTCACCGACGAGAGAGGCTGCGTAAGCCAAGGTGCGGCTCATTACGTCCCACGCATATTTGCCGTGCTTGCTGTCATGGCTCAAAAGTTTCGCGAGGCTGCGGCCTGACTCGTTGATCGCGTCAATCGAGGGGCGTTGCTGGTCGCGGTAGTCGCCCGTGGTGAGATCAATCGCTTCCTTGCGTTTGCCCTTCTCGCGGTTGAGGCGGTAGAAGCCGCCCTTGCCCTTGCGACCTGTATAGCCTTCCTTGATCATTCTCTCGATCAAGGGCATCGGCTGGTTGGCGGCGTGGAAGGGATCCTCTTTAGGCAGCAGCGATGTCATGCTGGCATTGATATGCGGCATGAGGTCGAGGCCGACGAGGTCAATGAGTCCGAACACGCCGGTCTTCGGCACACCGATAGGCTTGGACAGAATAGCGTCTGCCTCTTCGACCGTGATGCCCTGCGCGATGGCTTCGGTGACGGCTACCTGCATCCAATAGATGCCGAGACGATTGCCGATGAAGCCGGGGCGGTCTTTGCAGACCACGATGCTTTTGCCGAGCTGCATGTCTGCGAATTGCGATACGGCGGCCAGTGCCTCCTTAGAAGTCTTGTTGCTGGTGACGACTTCAAGAAGGCGCATATAACGCGGTGGGTTGAAGAAGTGAGTGATGAGGAAGCTCTTGGCGAATTCCTCCGATGCGCCCTTGGTCAATTCCACAAGCGGAATGGTTGAGGTGTTAGACGAGACAACACAGCCCTTCTTCTTCACTTTATCAATGCGGGCATAGAGCGCCTGCTTGATGTCGAGCCGTTCGATGACGGCTTCGATGATCCAGTCGCAATCCTTGAGCAGATCAAAATGATCTTCGGTGTTGCCGGTGGTGACGAGCCGCGCTGCGCCCTTGCTCATGAAGGGGGCAGGATCGGTCCTCAACATTTTCTCAACAGCGCTCTCGGCGATCACGCTGCGGTTGGTGGCATCCTTCGGCACGATGTCGAGCAGGATGACGGGCACGCCCGCATTGGCAACATGGGCGGCGATTGCCGCGCCCATCACGCCGGCGCCAATGACGGCGACTTTTTTGATCTCGCTCATCAGAGCGCCTCCAGGATGGTGGCGATGCCCTGGCCGCCGCCGATGCACTGGGTGGCGAGCGCATATTTACCCTTTTCGCGCTTCAGCAAGGTTGCGGCCTTGCCGACGATGCGAGCGCCAGTGGCACCCAGCGGATGGCCGATGGCGATGGCACCGCCATCGAGATTCACTTTCGATGCATCAAGCCCAATGTCACGGATCGAAGCCAGTGACTGGGACGAGAAAGCTTCGTTGAGTTCGATCACATCGAGTTGCTTGGCGTCGATACCGGCGCGGGCCAGTGCTTTCTTCGATGCGCCCACGGGGCCTACACCCATGATATCCGGTGCGCAGCCTGACACCGCGACTGACTTTACCGCGGCGATCATGTCCAGCTTGTTGCGCTTGGCATAATCTTCCGAGCAGACCAGCAGGGCTGCCGCACCATCGGTGAGCGGCGAAGAGGTGCCGGCGGTCACGACGCCGTTCACATTGAAGGCTGGCTTCAATTCAGCCAGCGCTTCTAGTGTGGTTTCAGGACGGATGCAGCCATCTTCAGAGATCACGCCCTTCCTGGTGGTGATCGCGATGATCTCATCCTTCAGCTTGCCGGCGGCGCGGGCGGCATTGGCCTTGGCATGCGAGGCAACGGCGAATTCTTCCTGTTCCTTGCGGCTGATCTTCCAGCGGGCGGCGACGTTCTCTGCCGTGTCACCCATCGGGATATAAGCATCCGGCATGGTCTTGATGAGTTCAGGATTGGGCATGGGGTTGAAGCCCATCATCGGCACGCGCGACATGCTTTCCACGCCTGCACAGATGAAAGCCTCGCCAGCGCCCAACGCAATGGCACCCGCTGCAATGTGAACCGAAGTCATCGACGAGCCGCAGAAGCGGTTGATGGTGGCGGCACCCAGCGATATGGGCAGGCCGGCCATCAGGCTGATGAGGCGGGCGACGTTGAAGCCCTGCTCTGCTTCCGGGAAGGCGCAGCCCAGCAGCAGATCTTCGATATCGGCCGGGTTGATCTTGCTGTTCTTGACCAGAGCCGCGATCACTTGCGCGGCCAGATCATCGGGGCGGACGGAGGCGAGTTCGCCTTTTCTGGCGGGCGTGAAGGGGGAGCGGGCGTAGGCTGCGATTACAGTGCGGGTCATCTTGTTCTCCAAATTTAGTTGGCGTTGGCGCCCTTGGCGCGCAGAGCCTCAATTGAAATCTGTTCCATATTGCGAAGTTCGCTGATGCTTGTTTCAACCGCGTGAAGCTGTTCTTCCAGCAAGGTGATGCGGCCGCGCACCTTCTTCAAGAGATGCTGCATCTGCTTCACATTGGAATGATCAGCATCATAGAGATCGAGGAATTCCTTGATCTCACGCAGCGAGAAACCCATGCGCTTGCCGCGCAGGATCAAAATCATCCGCACCCGGTCGCGGCGCGTATAGGCGCGCGTGTTGCCGAGACGCTGCGGCATCAGGAGGCCCTTGTCTTCATAGAAACGCAGCGTGCGCGGCGTGATACCGAGATCGCGCGCCAGCTCGGTGACCGAATAGAGCTTGTCGGGCGTGTGGTCTTTTTCCTGGGCTTCGATCTGCATGGTCATGCGGCTGCCTTGGCCTTCTCTTCTTCGAGAAGCGCCTTCTTCGACAGTTTGCCCACTGCGGTCTTGGGCAGTTCCGTGCGGAATTCGATGACATGCGGCATTTCGAGTTTCGACAAATGCTCGGCCAGATGTGTTTTCAATTCATCTGACGTGCAGGACGTGCCGTCCTTCAGCTTCACGAAGGCCTTGGGCGCCTGGCCGCGATACGCATCGGCGATGCCGACCACCACGGCTTCCGCCACGCAAGGATGCGCGTAGAGCGCATCCTCGATCACGCGCGGATAGACATTGTAACCCGAGCAGATGATGAGATCCTTGATCCGGTCCACGATGTAACCGAAGCCATTTTCATCGAGGAAGCCCACGTCTCCGGTCCGCAGCGCGCCATCGATCATCACAGCTTTGGTTTCTTCCGGCTTGTTCCAATAGCCCTGCATCACTTGAGGGCCCCGCACGCAGACTTCACCTTTTTCGCCGGGTGGCATCAATTTGCGCGGATTTTCCAGCGACCGGATTTCAATGGCCGTGCCGGGCAGCGGCAGACCGATCGAACCATCAGGGAAAGGCTGGAAGAAAGGATTGCAAGTGGCAACGGGCGAGGATTCCGACAGGCCGAAACCTTCCACCAATTGGCAGCCGGTGATGCGTTCGAATTCGCTGCGCACTTCATGCGGCAAGGCCGCGCCACCGGAGACGCATTTGCGGATCGAATGGCAATCCAGCTTGCCGCCACGCTCTGCCACCGCACGATTGATGGCGATGTAAAGCGTGGGCACGCCGGGGAACATGGTGGGCTTTTTCTTCTCCATCATGTTCAGCACCTGCTTGATTTCAAAGCGGGGCAGCAGAATGAGTTCGGCGTGATTGGCAATGCCGACCAGCATCGCAACCGTCATGCCGAAGACGTGGAAGAACGGCAGCACGCAGAGCATCTTGTCTTCACGCTCATCGAGCTGGCCCATCCACTGCACCAGCTGCTCGACATTGGCGGAAACATTGGCATGGGTGAGAACAGCGCCCTTGGGCACGCCGGTGGTGCCGCCGGTATATTGCAGCACGGCGATTTCGGTTTCGGGGTTGATGGGCTTTGGGGCTTCGGTCTTGCCGGAGCTGATGAGCTTGTCGAAGGAGATTTGCCTATCGTCCTCGACGAACTTAATCTGTTCCTTGCGCTTCAAAAGCTTGAACAGCATGCCTTTGGCAGATGGCAGGATTTCATGCATCTTGCAGACAACGAGCTTCTTCAGCGGCGTCTTGCCAATGAGAGATGCGACCTTGGAATGCAGCTGGACCAGATCCATGGTGACCATGATCGAGGTTTCGCTGTCCTTGATCTGGTGGGCGAGTTCACGCTCCACATAAAGCGGGTTGTAATTCACGATGATGCCGCCCGCCTTCAGGATGGCGAAGTAGCACACGATATAATAGGGGCAGTTGGGCAGATGCAGGCCGACCTTGACGCCGGGGCCTACGCCGATAGAGCGAAAGCCGGCGGCGGCTTTATCCACCAGCGCGCCGAGTTCGGCATAGGTCCAGTGGCGGTCGAGGAAATCAATCGCGCGCCTGCTACCTGCCGCGGCCACTGCTTCATCGAGGATGGCATAGACTGGCTTGACCGGAATGTGTTGCAGCTTGGGGGCTGCATTCTTTGCGGCGGGTTTGGCTGATTTCTTGACAGCGGCTTTTGCCATTCGTTTTTCCTCTGCAATCGGCGGCTTCTCGCCACTCTTGTTGTTTTGGATTTTGAATTTATGAGGCGATGGCCTTCACCAGTTTCATCGCCACGCCCATATCGCCTTGCACCTTGATGCGGCCCAGTGTGTAAGCCAGCATCGGGTCCATATCGCCATTGATCAGCTTCACCATGTTTTCGCGGCTCACCTTGATGGTGCAATCCGGTTCGATGCTGCCATCTTCGACGAGTGCGGCTTTGCCGTCGCGCGCGTCAATTGTGTAGCCCTCGTCATCGCCTATCGCGAAGCGCAGGACGGAATTCATCCGTGTGAGCTTCGGCAGGTTTTCCTGCAGGATTTCAAGTTCTGGAGTGTCGGCCATGATTTCCACCTAATCTAACCTATAAGTCCGTTAGTTAACGTATAGGTAAACTTGGGGCGCTGATTTGTCAAGATGGCCCCTTTGGGCTTCAACTTTGTGGGGAAGAGATTGTTCCGTTAAGCGGGCGTGAAGGCCTGACGGAAGGCGGCAAGGGCTGCTTCGGCATCGCCTGAAGCGTGAGCTTCCATGCAGACCGGGCCCTTATAGCCCATGGCCACGAGGGCACGGGCCACGCCGGTATAGTTGATCTCACCGGTGCCAGGCTCTTTACGGCCGGGCACATCGGCCACCTGGATTTCACCGATCCAGGGCTGGCACTTCCGGCACCATTCGATCAGGTTCCCCTCGCCGATCTGCACGTGATAGAGATCGAGGTTCAGTCTCACGCGCGGGTGGTTGACAGCGGAGACCAGCGCCAATGTGTCTTCGATGGTGGCGAAGGGCACGCCAGGGTGATCGACCGGCAGATTGAGGTTTTCCAGCATGAAGGTGACGTCATGCTTGTCGGCCAGATCAGCGATGCGGCGCAGCGTGTCTTCAGCTTTCAGCCACATGGCACCGGTGACGGTTTCAACCGGAGTAACGGGGAGGCCGCGATCACCGAGGCCGGTGCCATGCAGATTGAGTCGCGCCACATTGAGGCGCTTGCCGATTTTGATCGCTTCAACAGCCGTATGCAGCAGGTCGTCCGCACCTTCAGCGTCAGAAAGCCGGCCAGTGATGTAACCCGTCATCGAGGAGAATTTCGCGCCGGATTTTTCGAGCTGGGCCACATCGTGATTGCCCCAGTTCCAGATGCCGCATTCATAACCCAGCTCCGTGAGACACTGGAGGCGCCAGAGCATCGGCTTGTCCGGCCAAAGCATTTCAGCGCAGGCAGACAGGGTAAATGGGCTGGGTAAAGGCATGATAACGTCCTGAAGGGTTTGAACCGGTTTAGCAGGCCGGATATATCCGATGAAGCTGAAACTGAAAGTGTGACTTCGACATGCCGGATTATCTGCTTTCGATTGACCAGGGCACCACCTCCACCCGCGCGCTGGTGTTTGATGCCAAGCTGCAAGTGAAGGCTTCGGCACAGAAGGAATTCAAGCAGTTCTTCCCAGCGTCGGGCTGGGTCGAGCATGACGCCGATGAAATCTGGGCTTCGGTGCTTTCCACCTGCAAAAGCGTGATCAAAAAATTCAAGGCGGCCAGCATCAAGGCCATCGGCATTACCAACCAGCGTGAAACCGTGGTGATGTGGGACCGCAAGACGGGAAAACCGCTGCACAAAGCCATCGTCTGGCAGGACCGGCGCACGGCGGAATTTTGCGAGAGGCTGAAGGCGGCGGGCCACGAGAAGATGGTGAGCGCGAAAACAGGCCTGCTGCTGGACCCGTATTTCTCCGGCACCAAGCTGGCCTGGCTGCTGGACAATGTGAAAGGCGCACGGGCACGCGCTGAAGCGGGCGAGCTTTGTTTTGGCACGATTGACAGCTTCCTCATCTGGCGGCTGACGAGCGGCAAGGTTCACGCCACTGATGCCACCAATGCGTCGCGCACTTTGCTGTTCAACATTCATACGGGAAAATGGGATGCTGAATTGCTGGCACTGCTCAAGATTCCGCGCGGCATTTTGCCGGAAGTGAAAAACTGCGCCGATGATTTCGGTAAGACTGACAAGAAATTGTTCGGGGCTGAAATCAAAATCGGCGGCGTGGCTGGGGACCAGCACGCGGCCTTGATCGGGCAGGCGTGTTTCACGCCGGGGATGGTGAAATCCACCTATGGCACCGGCTGCTTTGCGATGTTGAATACCGGTGCTGAAGCCGTGCCCTCGCACAACCGGCTGCTCACCACCATCGCCTATCAGCTCGATGGCGAGAAGACTTATGCTCTCGAAGGGTCGATCTTCATTGCGGGCGCTGCGGTGCAGTGGCTGCGTGATGGTTTGCAGCTGATCAAGAGTGCTGGGGAAACAGGCGCACTGGCGCAGGCGGCTGACCCGGCGCAGCAGGTTTATCTGGTGCCGGCCTTCGTGGGGCTGGGGGCGCCCTATTGGAAGCCGGATATTCGCGGTGCGATTTTCGGACTCACGCGTGGCACGACGAAAAAGGAAATGGCAAAGGCGGCTTTGGAATCCGTGTGCTTCCAGACCTTCGATCTGCTGGACGCGATGAAGAAGGATTGGCCCGGCCTGCAGAACACCGTGCTGCGAGTGGATGGCGGGATGACGGCCTCCGACTGGACGATGCAGGCCCTGGCGGACATTCTCGGCGCCCCGGTGGACAGGCCGCGCGTACTGGAAACGACAGCTTTGGGCGCTGCCTATCTCGCCGGGCTTTCAGCCGGTCTGGTGCCGAAGCCTTCCAGCTTTGCCAAGCAGTGGAAATCCGATCGGCGCTTCAAGGCGAAGATGAAGCCTGCCATGCGGGATGCGAAAATCCGTGGCTGGCAGATATGCATCAAGAGTTTGCTGAGTGCCGAGGCTTAGCGTTTCGGCGCGCAGCGTGCCGTGTTGTCGGCTTTCATGGCCGCATTACGCCGTGAGGGGCTGAAATCGGCCCGCACATGGCGGAGCCAGAGCTGGGCATAATTCAGCGGATTCTGCCGGTTGAAAATGCCCGGCGCACCACGCCGCAGACCAGGCAAATTCACCCAGGCCACATTGGGGAATGTGTGATGTTCGTTATGGTAGCCGGTATTGAACAGGATCAGGTTCTGCGCGCGGTAATCCGAGAAGGTGGGCGCTGCGTCATTGTCGCCTTCATGTTCGCTGAGCGACTGGCCGAGATTGGAGATGCCCATCTTGCCGAGAAAGATCGACAGCGACCAATTGTGATAGAGCCAGCCCAGAAAACCAAAGGCCCAGAACAGAAACACATTCAGCACGATGGTGGTCAGGACAAAGGCGAGGCGCAGGTTCTTCGGCACCTGGCGCGCGCGGATGTTGCGCGCATGATCCTTTGCTCCGCGGCCTGACTGGCCTTCATAGAGACGAGGCAAAACATAATCGCCCAAAAGAAATCCGAATGGCAGCAGGCCGAACAGCAAGGTGACGCCAGTAAGCAGGTTTTGCATGCGCGGATTTTCACTACGGATTTTCTGACGCGCGCCAAATGCGCAGACATCCTCGTGCTCATAGTCACGTTCATAGTCGCCCAGATGCGCGTGATGGCTGGTGACGTGTTCAAACTGATAGGTGAGCTGCTTGCCGAAGGAGCCCAGCAGAAGTTCCAGCGCCAGATCAAACACCAGCTTCGGCCTGTCGCGGTGGAAGACCAAGCGGTGCGCCGTTTCATGCAGAAGGGCACCTCCGGAATGGATGATGAATTGCCCTACGCAAAAGGCGGCGAGAAAGCAGATCAGCAGATTGGTTTGGCCTACGACCCAAGCAACTGACCAATGCAAAGCCAGCAACACGGGCAAAGCCAATGCAGTTGGCGCAAAGGCGCCGGGCAAGGCGCTCAAGCGCGGGTTTTCACGCAAAGCCGCCTTGCGCATATGATTATGCGTTGAGGCCTGTGCAGAAATCCTTGCCGGTGCTGGGGAATTCATTGTCACGATGCGATTTTGTAACGTGCTGCATGGGCCGCAGCAAGCGCCGATCTCCGGCTCACACGCAATTTTAACCAGTCTGAGCCACACTGGCCGATAGTAAACTGGGGTAAGTGATGCGTAAATTTGTTCTGGCCGTGAGTTTGGCCACGAGTGCGGCAGCGGTTTCCGGCTGCAGTACCAATCCCTTTACCGGCGAAAGCCAAATGTCAGATACGGTGATCGGCGCAGGCGCCGGGGCGGCCGTGGGTGCAGGTGCGGGCGCGGCAGTGGGTTCAATCACCCATGCGGATGTGGCCACTTCGGCCTTGATCGGTGCAGGCGTTGGCGCCGTGGCAGGTGCCGGGACCGGCATGTATATGGATAACCAGCAGGCCAAGAAGCGCGAGCAGATGCAGGCCACCGGTGTTTCGGTGACGCGATCCGGCAGCACGGTGGCGCTGAACCTCGACAGGGATGTGACCTTTGCCAGCGGGCAATCGGCCTTGAGCCCGGCTGATGCCAAGACACTGGATTCGGTGGCCATGGTGCTGAAGAAATATCCCAAGACCAAGCTTGATGTGATTGGCTATGCCGATCCGTTTGAAGGCTCCAGCCTGTCCAAGCAGCGCGCCGAAGCGGTGGTGGCTTATCTTACAACCAAAGGCATTGCGCCGAAGCGCCTGATGGCCGTTGGCACATCAAGCATGATGGCGACTGCGAGCCGCAGGGTTGAGCTGAATCTGCAGCCGCTGGGCTAGAACGAATCCGGCATCGAGCCGCTCAGGGCTCCAATCGACAAGATAATTCCCAATCCCAGAATCATCGCGCCGCCGCACAGGCGGAGTGCGATGTTGAGGCGTTGCATCCATGCGTCGTTGCGTGACGCCATGCGGTTGGCGAGCTTCTTGGAATAGACGGCGATGGAGGCAATCGCGGCCACCGTGGCAAATGTGCCCAGCGCCATGACAAAAGTGGCGGCAATGCCGGCCCAATAGATGCCGAGCGCATTGGCGAACAACAGAACCAGAAGGGCTCCGGTGCAAGGCCGCACACCCACCGCGAAAGACAGCGACAGCGCACGCTTCCATGACCAGTCACTCGTCACATCCTTCGGTGAAGGCGCATGGGCGTGACCGCAATCGCAATCGGCTCCGTCAATGTGGCTGTGCACATGACTGGCCGGCAGCGGATTGACGATTTCAAAATGATGCGTTTGCGCCACTGCTGCTGCGCCGACTGACACGGGCTTGCGGCTCACGCGCGGCAGGAGGGCGAGAAGGCCCGTCCACAACAAATAAGCACCCATGATGGCGATGAGGCCATAGCTCAGGCTTTCGAGATAGCCCGCCATGTTCTTGGCCGCTGAAGTGGCACCCTCCAGCAACAACAGCGCGCCTGACACCACGATGATCGCCACCAGCGCCTGCACGATGGCGCTCATGAAGGCAACCAAGATGCCGCGGCGCAATTGTGTTTCGGTGGCCAGCAGCCAGCCGGAAATCACCGTCTTGCCATGGCCGGGGCCTGCCGCATGGAACACGCCGTAACCCAGGCTGAGCCAGAGCAGGAACCAGGCCGCCTGGTGGCTGCCGCCTTGCTTCATATCCTTCATGGCTTTCGACATGCCGCCATAGAAATTCTGTTGCTGGTCCCTGATCCACAAAACCGGATCTTCAAAGAAAGGCGTGACCTTGATCGTGCCATCGGCATTTTTCGGTGGCACCATCAGGCGCCTGCGATTCAGGGGCTGTGAATCCTGTTGTTGGGTCACCGCCGGCTGATCCTGAGGCTGCACCTGTGCAAATCCGGGTGCGGCCCAGAGGCCGGCCAGCATGCACAGGCAAAAAAGCAGATGTCTCATGGCGTACATTTCACCTCGGCAGCTTGCGCGAAGAGCGATCCGAAATCCTCACCATTTTCAGGCTTCCAGCTCTTGTCTTTGGTGGCCAGCATGTCCTTGGTCTGCTGCAGGCCAGCGTCACCCACGATGGGCAAGAGTTCGGCGGTGCAGCCCGGCGGAATGGCCTTGGAGATCAGCAGAGGCTTGTCGTCGATATATTCGAAATCGATGTAGAATTCCGGGTCATAGACCTTAAGGTCGATGATGCCTTTGCGCGGGTCCAGCGACGTTTCCAGCGGCACGGTGAAATACAGGGTCAATTGCTTTTCCGTTGTATCATAGGTCTGCGCGCCCTCTACGGGGGCGCCGATCTTCTGTGGCGCACCATTGAAGCGGAAGAAAATGAAATAGCCGTAATCCTTCAGTGCATCGAGATTCTCGTCGGTGAGCTTCTTCATGTCTTCAGCACTGTAAGTGCCATCGGCCAGAGGGGTAAATCCATCAAGCGCATCCAGCGCATAGGCCTTGTCGGTGGTCCATTGCACCCGCACGCCAGTGACCATGCCGTCATCGGAAATCAGCAATTGCGAGCGCATATCAGCCCAGACATGGGGGTGTGCTGCGGCGGGCAATGCCTGCAACAGCACGAAGCCTAGAAGCAGCACGACGCGCTTCAGCACTTTGGCAAATCACTCATGGAAGCCCCAATTTGGACGGCGCAGTCATCACCGTCAAATGAGGTAAAATCAAGGTTCGGGACATTAAGAAGGGTGCGTGACCGGGCGCAAAACCGGCGTCCACTTTTGCTGGTCACGCACTAGGCCGGCCCGCTCATGGCGGCCACCAGCAGCTTCACATTATGGCGGAAGAATTCGAGGTAGCTGCCGCCGCCCTCGTCCTGCGACAGGGCATCGGCGAAAAGCTTGCCGCCGGGGTTGACGCCAGTTTCGCGGCCGATCTGTTCGATCAGGCGTGGGTCTGACATGTTCTCGAAAAATAATGCCGTGGCGTGCTGCGCCTTGATCTGGGTGATCAGCTTGGCCACGTCACCCGCTGCGGCTTCGCTCTCGGTGGAGAAGCCTTCCGGCGCTTCGAATTTCACCCCGTAAGCGGCACCGAAATAGCCGAAGGCATCATGGGTGGTGATGACGAGGCGCTTTTGCACTTCCACCTTGGCGATGGCGGCTTTGACTTCGGTATCCAGTGCCGTGATTTCGGCCGAATAGGCATCGGCATTCTGCTTGAAGGTGCCGCAATCGGTGGGGTCTGCCGCGCACAAGCCGAGCTCGATGTTGCGCACATAGATCAGTCCGTTGGCGAGATTCTGCCAGGCATGCGGGTCGGTGATTTCCTTTCCGTCATCTTCCATCTGGCGCGAGGCCACGCCGGCGCTGACAGTGACCACCTGGCCCTTGAAGCCGGAGGAATCCACAAAGCGGGTCATCCAGCCTTCAAAGCCCAGACCATTGACGAACAGCACTTGCGATTTGGAGATCAGCTGCACATCGGCGGGCTTCGGCTCGTAAACATGCGTATCGGCGTCGGGGCCGACAATGGTTGACACATCGACGAGATCACCGCCGACGCGCTTCACCATGTCACCCAGAATCGAGAAGCTGGCGGTGACGTGGAGCTTGGCATCGGCAATGGCGGGGGCCGCCAAGGCTGCGAGAGACAGGCCGATGAGAATGAGCTTTTTCATGATCTAGGCTCTCTTGTGATGATGCGGCTTGGCCTGCCCTGCCAGCACGCCCTTGGGCGCAAAGAGCAGCGAGGCGATGTAGATCAGCCCGGCAACGAGGATGACCGAAGGGCCGGTGGCCAGATTGAAATGATAGGAGGCGAGCAAGCCGACATAGCTCGACACGACGCCGATGGTGGCGGCGAGCAGGCACATGGGTTCCAGCCGGTGCACCCAGAAGCGGGCGGAGACGGCGGGCACGATGATCAGGCCCACGGCGAGAAGCGTACCCAGCGCCTGAAAGCCGGCAACGAGGTTGAGTGCGACGAGTCCGAGGAACGCGAAATGCGCGTAGCCACCGGATTTGCTCACTGAGCGCAAGAAAGAAGGATCGAGGCATTCAAGGAACAGCGCGCGCCAGATCACCGCCAGCACCAGCATGGTGACGGTGGCGACAGCACCGATCAGTGCCATGGCCTGATCATTCAGCGCCAGCACGCTGCCGAAGAGAATGTGGACAAGATCCACGCTGGTGCCCTTCACCGAGATGAGCAGCACGCCGAAGGCCAGTGACATTAAGTAGAAAGCCGCGAGGCTGGCATCTTCACGCAAGAGCGTGAGGCGCGAGACGGCGCCGGCGAGGAAGGCCACGATCAGGCCCGCGATGAGACCGCCGAACGTCATCGGCAGGATTTGCAATCCGAACAGCAGGAAGCACACGGCCATGCCGGGCAGGATGGCATGCGACATGCCATCGGCGGCGAGGCTCATCCGGCGCAGAACGAGGAACACGCCCACCGGGCCTGCGCTGAGCGAGAGCACCACGCTGCCTGCCAATGCGCGGCGCATGAAATCGAAATCCACAAACGGCGCGATCAAAAGATCGTAGAGGATCATGCGGCGCACTCTTCGGCATTGTCATCCCAGGCTTCGGTCATGGTGCGGGCCTGGAGAAGATTCGCGGGAGCGATCACACTTCTTGTATCACCCCAAGCCACCGGTTCACGCGCCATCAGCAAGGTTTCAGGGAAATGCGCCTTGATCAGTTCGAAATCATGCAGCACAGCCAGCACGGTGCGCTTTTCGTTGTGCCACCGCGCGATGAGCTTCAGGAGATCAGCAGTTGTTTTGCCGTCAATGGCAGTGAAGGGTTCATCGAGCAGAATGAGCTTCGCGTCCTGTAGCAATACGCGGGCGAAGAGCGCGCGTTGGAATTGGCCGCCGGAAAGCGTTCCGATGTCGCGGCGTTCGAAACCGCGCAGGCCGACATGTTCCAGCGCGTGATGTACATCGTGGCGGTCAGCGTTAGTGAGTGCTGCGAAATTGCCACGGCGGTGCCAGAGGCCGGATTGTACGAGATCACCCACTGTTGCAGGGAAGCTGCGGTCAATGTCATGGGCCTGGGGCAGATAGGCAATGTCGCGCGCCGCGCAGCCGCTGCGGGTGATGTGGCCGCCGAGCGGGGAGAGAATGCCGGCGAGGCCCTTCATTAAGGTGGATTTGCCGGAGCCATTGGGGCCGGCAATCGCCGTCAGCGAACCTGAGGCGAAGGTGCCCTTCAAATGGTGGACGGCGGGGTGGCCGTCATAACCGAGCGTGACATCGTCGAGCGTGATGGAGGCCATGTTACCTCCAGGCCAGAAAGAGAATGGCCCAGATCAGGGCCACGGCGATGGCGGCGGTGCCGAGGCGCGCACCGATACTCAATTGCCAGAAATTGATTTGCCGCATGATCAAGCGCCCTTCTGCAGGCACTTCTGGCATTTGCCAGAAATCTCGACATTGGTGGCTTCAATGACAAAGCCAGGCGGGCGGTGGCGCGCGGCGCGTTCAAGGCTGCCCGCATCAAATTCCGAAACCGTGCCGCAGCCGGTGCAAACCAGAAAGCCAGGTGGTGTTCCATCATGCGCGCAACGGCAGGGCACGAAGGCGTTGAGCGAAGCCACCTTGTGCACTTCGCCCTGTTTCATCAGGCGCTCCAGCGCACGGTAGACCTGCACGGGCGCCTTGAATTTTGCAGCCGGGCCGTGCGCCTGAAGTTGGTGCATCAGGTCATAGGCCGAGAGTGGCTTCTTTGATGAGGTGAGAACCTTGCTCACTTCCAGATCGCTCTTGCGGGTATTGTCTGCGTTCATGATCGGCACTCATATGTTATAACATAACATTGGTCAACCCCCGGATTTGTGACAAATCGGCAAGGCCATGCCTATTCCTTCGCAGTGCAACACGCGCTATGGCTCGTGGCGAAACAAATCAGGACTGACTGAACGATGGTTACAAGCACCGGCAAAAAGGCGTTGGTCACAGGGGCGGCGGGATTTCTCGGCTCGCATCTGGTGGACAAGCTGCTGGGCGATGGCTGGCAGGTGACCGGGCTGGACAATCTGCAGACCGGCGCGATGCAGAACCTGGCTCACCTTTCCGGCAATGCCAAGTTCAACTTCATCAAGCATGATGTGACTGAACCTGCCGAGATTGAAACCGATATGATTTTCAACCTGGCTTGCCCCGCTTCGCCTCCGGCCTATCAGGCTGATCCGATCCGCACGCTGAAGACTTCCGTTCTCGGTGCAATGCATTTTCTCGAACTGGCCGCGCGACAGAAGGCAATTTTCGTGCAGGCTTCGACCAGCGAAGTTTATGGCGACCCCTTGGTGCATCCGCAGCGCGAAGATTATTGGGGCCATGTGAACCCGATCGGCATCCGCTCTTGCTATGATGAAGGCAAGCGCGCGGCGGAGACGCTGTGCTTTGACTATCGCCGCAAGGAAAATGTCGATGTGAAGGTGGCGCGCATCTTCAATACCTATGGCCCGCGCATGGACCCCAATGACGGGCGGGTGGTGTCCAATTTCATCGTGCAGGCGCTGAAAGGTGAACCGATCACCGTTTATGGCGATGGGCTGCAGACGCGCTCGTTCTGTTTTGTGGATGACCTGATTGGCGCCATCCATGGCTTGAGCAAGTTGCCGCCGGGTGAAGCGGGCCCAGTGAATATCGGCAATCCGGGCGAGTTCACCATGCTGGAACTGGCCGAGCAGGTGCTGGCGCTTACTGGCTCAAAATCCAGGCTCATCTACAACCCGCTGCCGCAGGATGACCCGAAGCAGCGCAAACCCGATATCAGCCGCGCGCAGGCACTGATGGGCTGGGAGCCGAAGGTTGGGCTGCATGAAGGTCTGCAGAAGACGATTGCCTATTTCAGCCAGCGGCTGAAGGCGGCCTGAAACTCAAGCGCTGTGGATCTTGAGCTTGCTCTTGGCGAGCTTGGCCTTCACTTCTGATTCCAGCGAGGGGAACGGCAGCACATCCGGCCTTTCCTGCTCATCTTCATCGTGGCCACGACCGACGCTGTAGAGGCTCACACCGGCTGCGGCAAAACTTTCCACTGAGAACGTGTGACGGAAATCAAACACCAGCGGCTGGCGCATCGTGGATTTGAAATCGCTGGGGCCGAGTGTCCTGAATTCCGGCCATTCCGTCAGGATTAAAGCGGCATCAGCGCCATGCAGCGCAGATTGCACATCCTTGGAAAATTCAGTCTCTGTCAGCAAGGGCCTGGCCTGTTCGAAGGCCTTGGGGTCGAACGCCGCAATCTTGGCACCACGCGCTTCAAGGGCCGGAATGATCGAGAGGGCCGGGGCTTCGCGCATGTCATCAGTGCCGGCCTTGAAGGCCAGGCCGAGGATTGCAATGCGCTTGCCCACAAGGCTGCCGCCCAAGGCTTCTGCGACCTTGGTGGCCACATTGGCTTTTCGCGCTTCGTTGGAGGCGATGGTGGCTTCCACCAATTGCATCGGGCTTCCGGCTTTCGACGCGGATGCCGCCAGCGCCGCCGTATCCTTGGGGAAACAAGAACCGCCATAGCCAGGGCCTGCCTGCAGGAAGCGGTTGCCGATGCGCGGATCAAGACCCATGCCTTGCGCCACTTCGGCCACATCACCATTCACGGCTTCGCACAGATCGGCCATTTCGTTGATGAAGGCTACTTTCATGGCGAGGAAGGCGTTGGCGGCGTATTTGATCAGCTCGCTGTTGCGGCGGCGGGTGAAGAGCAGAGGAATATCGCCCATCGGGGCATAGATCGCCGTCATCACGCTTCTGGCACGGTCGTTTTCGAGGCCGATGACCACCCGGTCGGGCTGCATGAAATCCTGAATGGCGGCACCTTCGCGCAGGAATTCCGGATTGGATATCACGGCAAATTCAACGCCGGGATTTTCGCGCGCGACAAGCGCCTCCAGTGCATCACCCGTGCCCACTGGCACAGTTGATTTGGTGATGATGGTGAGGAAGCCCTTGGCATTGCGCGCCACTTCGGCGGCGGCGGCATTGAGATAAGTGAGGTTGGCGCTGCCATCTTCGCTTTGCGGCGTGCCGACGGCGAGGAACACAGCGCTGGCACCCTGCATCGCTTCGGCCACATTGGTGGTGAAGTGGATGCGGCCGGCATTGATGTTGGTTTCGAGAAGTTCTTCCAGGCCCGGTTCATAAATCGGGGACACTGATTTCTTAAGGGCTTCGATGCGCGCTGCATTGGTGTCAACACAAGTGATGTGATGGCCCAGCTCCGCTAGGCAGGTGCCTGTGACGAGGCCCACATATCCACAGCCAATAACAGTAATGCGCAAAGTTAAGCTACCCGGCGTTGCTCCAGCGGGGCAGCGGGGGCAGAATCACCTTTTGCTGCACTTGCGAGAGGATTTGAATCAGGCGTGGTTTCGCCCGTCCAAAGCCGCGAGTCAAGCTGCAGGGGGTAGAAGTCATTCCAGGCTGCCAGGGCCGCCTGATAGGAGGGTGCGTCAACCGGGCCGGACTGGGCCTGATGTGCGAGTGCAATATCCTCATAGATATCAAGATTGCGCAGATCAGGCTGGGGAAGATTGCCGGAGGCAAAGTCTTCCCACATCTGGTCGTAGAGGCTTTCGAGGCTGCTGACCAAGAGATTGGTGTCAAACAGCACACACAAGTCACGGCTGGCGCGCAGGCGCACTTTGAAGTCCTGCACCTCGCTGGGGTTCAGGCCCAGACGTGTAGCGGTGGCTATATAGGTTGCGAGATCCGGTACGATCAATTCCGGCGTGCCGGCGGCGCGCACCAGGCTGGCGCAGACGCGGCTGGCGAAGCTCTGGCCCGGCATGGTGAGCACTGGGGTTCCGACCCACATGGCATCCGACGAAGTGGTGTGGGCGCCATAGGGGAATGTATCGAGGAACAGATCAGCCAGTTGATAGCGGGCCAGATGCAGCGGGTTGGGGCGCTTGGGCGCAAAGCACAAGCGGTTCTCATCAACGCCGAGCTTGGTGGCGATCGCTTTCAGGCGGGCATGGGTTTCAGCGACTGAATCCAGCAGCCACAACACGCTGCCCGGCACATTGCGCAGGATTTCCATCCAGGCGGTGAACAGCGGCTCGGTAATCTTTTGCGTGCCGTTGAGGCAGCAGAACACGAAGCCCTGCTCCGGCAGGTTCTCGTCCGCGCGCTTGGGCATCTCGGCGGAAATCTTGCGCTTGCGGTCATTGGGTTGATAGACCGGAATGCGCAAAACCTTTTCGGTGAAATAGGCTTCGCTTTCACGCGGGATCGTCACTTCATCGGCGATCAGATAGTGATGATAGGGAGTGGCCATGCTGCCAGGGAAGCCGTACCAGTTCACTTGGACGGGTGCGGGGCGGCGTGCGAAGACGGCGGTGCGAGCATCGCGGGTATAGCCGTTGAGATCAATCAGGATGTCGATCTTGGCAGCGTGAATGAGCGCTGCCGCATCATCATCGCTCATGCCGGTGATGTTGGTCCAGCTGTCAACGCTGTTCTTGATGCGCTGCTTGGTGGCATCATCATGGGCAATGCCACAATAGAAGGCGTGGATTTCATAACGCTCGCGGTCATGCAGTTCGAGTGCTTCCGACATGCCGAAGCCCACGGCGTGCTCACGCAGGTCTGACGAAACATAGCCGATGCGCAGCTTTTCAGCGCGTGGCTGCATGCGATCTTCAAATTTGCCGAAGGATTGCGGCGGGCGCTTCACCAGGGTCTTGGCGTAGGAATAGGCGCGGCCCAATTGCATCACCGCGTCGTCATACATCACAGACGTAGAGAGTGGCGAAATGTGCTTCAGCAGATCACGCGTGGTAACACCTTCCCAGGCTTCCATCACCGGCCACTTGCATTGCTTCTGGCGCAGCGCGATCCAGTGCTGCACGACTTCCGGCTGGTCGGGCTTGATGTCGATTGACTGGCGCAGCACGTCTTCAGCCGGTACGTCGAGGTGATTGCCTTCCAGCACGCGGCCGGCCTGTTGCTGGGCCATCAGCTTGTGGCGGATGTTTTCGCCGGTCACTTCAGGAAGCTTCTTGCTCAGTTCGAGCCATTGCGAAATGGCCGAGCCGGCCTGGCCGCAATCTTCAAGCAGGCGGCCCAGATTGATATAGGGCGGCAGGAAATCAGGCTTCAGGCGGATGCAATCGCGCATCACATTGATGGCGCCAGCGGAGTCGCCATGGCGGGCCATCACTACAGCGTAGTTAAACATGGCGGCATGCAGATGCGGATTATCCGCATTGAAGGCCACCCAGTTCTTGTAGAGATTGACGGCGCCTGCTCCGTCTCCCCCCTTCTCCAATGACTCAGCTGCTTTGAACAGTTCGACGATAGAAATCTGAGTCATGGGGCCTTGCTTGTTTTATCAGGGATTGCTGACGGTGATGAGGGCGGCGATCTGATCGGTGGTCATTGCGCCTACCTGAGTCGAGGTGAACGCACCAGCCTGATCGGTGGAGAGCGCTGCGATCTGTGCGGTGGTCATCGCCGTAATGGCGGTGGTACTCAGATTGGGCAGGCCGGTCGTGGCGCTCAGAGCCGCAAACTTGGTGGTGCTCAAGTTGAGGATCTGGACAGCGGTCAGAGCCGAGGCCTGGGCCGTAGTCAGAGCGCCAAATTCGTCGGTGGAGAGCGCGTTCAGGGCCGTGGTCGAGAGTGCCGTCACCTGGCTTGCAGCGAAGGCGCCGAACTGCGTGGAGGTGAGCGCTCCCGCCGCCGTGGCGGTGAGGCCGGCAACCTGTGCGGTCGAAAGCTTGGTCGCGTCCAGCGCGTTCAACTGGGTGGTGCCCAGCGTGTTGACCTGGGTGGTGGTCAGCCCCTGGACCTGGACCGTGCTCAAGGCGCCCAGCTGGGTATCGGAGAAGTGCGAGAAGGCCGTGGTGGTGAGGGCCGACAGCTGTTTGGTGCTGAGGGCGCCCAACTGTGCCGTGCTCCAGGCCTGCAGGGCGTCCGAGGCGATGCCGCCGATCGCGGTGGAGGACAGTGCCGCCACCTGTGCGGTGTTGAAGCCCGAAGCCTGTACGGTGGTCAGAGCGCCCACACCGGTTGCGTCCAGCCCGCCCACTTGGGTGGTCGACAGATTGGTGATGGTGATGGCGTTCAGCTGGGTGGTGCCCAGGCCGTTAAGCTGCGTGGCGGTGAGTCCGCCAAGCTGCGAGGTGGTGAGAGCGGCAAACTGCGTATCCGAGAAGTCGCCCAGATCCGTGGTCGAGAGGCCGCCGATTTGAGTGGTGGTGAGGGCGGCAAGTTGCGCCGTGCCCCAGCCCTGGATTTCGTCCGAGCTCAAAGCGCCCACGCCCGCTGCCGTCAGCACGCCGATTTCGGCGGTGGTCAGCGATTGGGCCTGGGTGGTCGAGAGGGCTTCCAGTGCAACAGTGGTCATGCCCTTGATCTGGGCAGTGGACAGCTTGGTCACATCCAGCGCGTTGAGCTGAGCAGTGGCAAGTCCATTGAGCTGGGTTGCGGTCAGACCCTGCGTCTGCGCCGTGGTCAAGGCACCCAGCTGGGTATCCGAGAATTTGGCGATGTCGGCGGTGGTGAGTGTTGAAAGCTGCTTCGTGGTGATGGCGCCCATCTGCGCCGTGCTCCAGGCCTGGAGTTCGTCCGAGGTCAGGGCTTCGAGTGCGCCGGTGGAGAGCAGGCCGATCTGACCGGTGGTCAGAGCGTTGGCTTGCGTCGTCGAGATGGTGCCGAAGACGGCGGTGGTCATGCCGGTGAGCTGCAGCGTGGACAACTTGGTGATGTCCAGCGCGTTGAGCTGGGTAGTCGCCAGGCCATTGACCTGCGTGGTGGTCAGGCTCTGGGTCTGCGCCGTGGTCAGGCCGCCCAATTGCGTATCGGAGAAGTGAGCGATGGCAGAGGTGGTGAGCGCGGAGAGCTGCTTGGTGCTGATCGCACCGAGCTGTGCCGTGCTCCAGGCCTGCACATTGTCCGACGCGATGGCGCCGAGTGCGGTGGCGCTCAGGGCCGCGATATTGGTGGTCGAGAGACCGGTGGCCTGGGTGGTCGAGAGGTTGCCGATGCCGGTGGCGTTCAGCGCGCCGACCTGCAGGGTGGAAAGGTTGGTCAGATTGAGTGCCGCCATCTGCGTGCTGCCGATGCCGTTCAGCTGGGCTGCCGTGAGGCCGCGCAGCTGGGTGGAGCTCAAGGCGCCAAGCTGGGTGTCAGAGAAGTTGGCAAGTGCTGCGGTCGAAAGGCCGGAAAGCTGCTTTGATGACAGGGCAGCCATCTGTGCTGTGCCCCAGCCCTGGAGTTCATCCGAGTTGAGGGCCTGCAGGTCATCGGTGCTGAGGCTGCTGATCTGCGTGGTGGTCAGCGACTGGCTCTGGGTGGTGGAGAGTGCTCCGAAGGCGGTGGCCGTCATGCCCTTGATTTGAACCGTAGAGAGCTTGGTGGCGTCGAGCGCGTTGAGCTGGGTGGTGCCCAAGCCGTTCAATTGCGCGGTAGTCAGACCCTGCACCTGTGCGGTGGTCAAGGCGCCCAATTGCGTATCTGAGAAGTTGGCAATCGCGACGGTGGTGAGTGCCGAGAGCTGCTTGGTGGTGATGGCACCCATCTGTGCCGTGCTCCAGGCCTGCACATTGTCAGACGAGAGCGCGCCGAGCGCCGTGGTGGTCAATACTGCGATGTTGGTGGTGGAGAGGCCGGTGGCCTGGGTGGTGGACAATGCACCGATGCCGGTGGCGTTCAGGCCACTGATTTGTAGGGTGGAAAGGTTGGTGAGGTTCAGGGCGCCCATCTGGGTGGAGCCGAGGCTGTTGAGCTGACCGGCGGTGAGGCCCTTCAGCTGAGTGGCGCTGAGGCCGCCCAACTGCGTGTCAGAGAAATCCGCAATGTCGGTGGCGTTGAGGCCAGCGATCTGGCTGGAGGTGAGGGCCGCGAGCTGGGCGGTGCCCCAGCCCTGCAACTCATCCGAGCTCAGGGCGGCAATGTCTGCTGCCGACATCACGCCGATCGAAGCGGCGGTGAGCGATTGGGCCTGGGTGGTCGAGAGTGCTTCAACGGCGGTCGCCGTCATGCCCTTGACCTGGACGGTCGAAAGCTTGGTGACATCCAGCGCGTTAAGCTGAGCCGTGGCCAGTGTGTTGAGCTGGGTGGTGGTGAGCGACTGCGTCTGTGCCGTGGTCAAGGCGCCAAGCTGCGTGTCGGAGAAGTTGGCGAGCGCGGAGGTGCTCAAGGCAGAAAGCTGCTTGGTGGTGATCGCACCCAACTGCGCCGTGCTCCAGGCCTGCACATTGTCGGACGAAAGAGCGCCAAGTTCGGTGCTGGTCAGAACGGCGACTTGGCCGGTGGTCAAGGCGCCAACCTGGGTGGACGAAAGCGTGCCGAAGACGGTGGCGGTCATGCCGGTGATTTGGGTGTTGGAAATCTTGGTCACGTCGAGCGCGTTGAGCTGGGCGGTGCCCAAGCTGTTCAACTGTGCCGTGGTGAGGCCCTGGGTCTGCGCCGTGGTGAGCGCGCCGAGCTGCGTATCCGAGAAATGGCTGATCGCCGTGGTGGTCAAGGTTGAGAGCTGCTTGGTCGATATGGCGCCAAGCTGAGCAGTGCTCCAGGCCTGCACATTGTCGCTGGAAAGAGCGCCCAGAGCGGCCGTGCTGAGGACGGCGATATTGGTGGTGGACAGCCCGGTGGCCTGGGTGGTGGAGAGAGCGGCGATGCCGGTTTCGTTCAGCGCACCGATCTGCAGCGTAGACAAGCTGGACAGATTGAGGGCGGCCATCTGCGTGGAGCCGAGGCTGTTGAGCTGGCCAGCCGTGAGGCCGCGCAGCTGCGTCGAGCTCAGGCCACCCAGCTGGGTGTCTGAGAATTTGGCAATGTCAGTCGCGTTGAGGCCGGAGAGCTGCTTCGACGACAGAGCGCCAAGCTGGGCTGTACCCCAGCCCTGCAACTCGTCGGAATTCAAGGCCTTCAGGTCATCGGTGGTCAGAACCGCGATCTGGGCGGTGGTAAGGGACTGGCTCTGGGTGGTCGAAAGAGCGCCGAAGGCTACCGTGGTCATGCCCTTGATCTGGGTGACCGACAGCTTGGTTGCATCGAGCGCGTTAAGCTGGGCCGTATCCAGCGTGTTGAGCTGGGTGGTGGTGAGGCCCTGAACCTGCGCAGTGGTCAGCCCATTCAATTGGGTGTCGGAGAAATGCGCGAGCGCCGTGGTCGACAAGCCGGACAATTGCTTTGTGGTGATGGCGCCGAGCTGAGCGGTGCTCCAGGTCTGGAGATTGTCGGAAGCAATGGCACCCAAAGCGGCATTGCTTAGCGAAGCGATCTGCGTGGTGGTGAAAGCAGCGGATTGCGTGGCGGAGAGAGCGGCAACGCCGGTTTCGTTCAGACCACTGATTTGCAATGTGGACAGATTGGTCACGTCGATGGCGTTGAGCTGCGTGGTGCCCAGGCCGTTCAACTGGCCAGCGGTCAAACCGCGCAGCTGGGTTGAAGAAAGCCCGCCGAATTGCGTGTCAGAGAAATTGCCGAGGGCTGCCGTCGAAAGGCCCGACAGCTGCTTGGAGGTCAACGCCGCCAATTGGGCGGTGCCCCAGCCCTGCACTTCTTCCGAGCTCAAGGCTGCGAGATCCTGGGTGGTCAACGCACCGATCTGGGTGGCGGTGAGGGATTGCGCCTGGGTGGTGGAAAGGTTGCCGACGGCAGTTGCAGTCATGCCCTTGATCTGGGTGACCGACAGCTTGGTCGTATCGAGCGCGTTGAGCTGGGCCGTATCGAGCGTATTGAGCTGGGTGGTGGTCAGGCTCTGGGCCTGGGTGGTGGTGAGGCCGTTGAGCTGGGTATCAGAAAAGTGCGCCAGTGCCGCGGTAGAAAGCGTGGAGAGCTGCTTGGTGGTGATGGCGGCGAGCTGCGTTGCATCCCAGCTTTGCACATCGGTTGCGCTGAGCGAGGCCATTGCGGCGGCCTGAATGTTCGAAATCTGTGATGCAGTGAAGCTTGGCGTCTGCGTATCGGTGAGGGCGATCAGTGTATCTCCGATGAGGCCGCTCATCGCTACCGTGGATATGCCCTTGATCTGGTCGGTGCCCATCGCCTGGAGATCAGTTGTCTCCATCGCGTTGATCTGGGTTGCCGAAAGTGCCCCCACCTGCGTGGTGGAGAGTGACTGCACATCAGATGAGGAGAGCTGCTTGATGGCCGTGGTGGTAAGGGCCGCAATCTGACGGGTGGTCAGGCTTGATACGATCGACATCGGGGCAAATTCTCCATTCGGACACGGGTGAACACGGCCTAAAAACGCACACACCTCTGGCCAAACAGATGGCTTCAGCTTGACGGATGTTAATTAAGACAACTTGTGTGAAACTGGCTGAGCTACCCGAGACTTACGACCCGCTATTATCAAATCAGCTGGCAGATCACAGGGGTAACGCACTTCATTGCTGCGCCGCAAGCGTGAATTCCGTCACAATTCTTAATTCTGAAGTTGGACTTCCTCCCTGGACTGGCGTTCTTGCCGGACTGCACCATGGATGCAATAGTGCCGCATCACTAAGGTCCCCGCCATGACGGCCGAACCCAAGATCAATCTTTCGCCCAAAGGCTGGGACGAAATCAAAACTACCACTTGCTATATGTGCGCCTGCCGCTGCGGCATCCGGGTGCATCTGAAAGACGGCAAGGTTACTTACATCGACGGTAACGCCGACCATCCGGTGAACAAAGGCATTATCTGCGGCAAGGGTGCCGCTGGCATCAAGCAGCATTATTCGCCGGCGCGTTTGTCCAAACCCTTGCTACGGGTGGGTGAGCGTGGTTCGGGCGAATTCCGCGAGATTGAATGGGACGATGCGCTGACCATGGCCACGCAATGGCTGTCTGACGTGCGCAATTCCGATCCGAAGAAACTGGCCTTCTTCACCGGCCGCGATCAGAGCCAGGGATTGACGGGCTGGTGGGCCTCGCAATTCGGCACGCCGAATTATGCCGCACATGGCGGCTTCTGCTCGGTGAACATGGCGGCGGCGGGGCTTTACACCTATGGCGGCGCGTTCTGGGAATTCGGCGAACCCGATTGGAAGCACACCAAATATTTCCTGCTGTTCGGCGTGGCGGAGGATCACGGCTCCAACCCGATCAAGGCGGGCCTGGGCAAGCTGAAGGCGCGAGGCGCCAAGATCGTTTCGATCAATCCGGTGAAGACGGGTTACTCCGCCATTGCTGATGAATGGATCGGAATCACGCCCGGCACCGATGGGTTGTTTGTGGGGGCATTGATCCACTGCCTGCTGGCGGCACAGAAGATCGATGCGGAATATCTGTCGCGCTACACCAATGCTTCGTGGCTGGTGATCGAGAACCCGGGCGGGGCGGATGATGGCCTCATCCTGCGCAATCCTGCGGGCACGCCGTTGGTGTGGGACAAGCAGGGCAGCGGCACCAAGGCTGGGCCATTCGGCGCAACGCCTGCATTGTTGGGCCGCTTCAACCTGCCCGATGGCCGCAAGGTGGTGACCAGCTTCACGCTGATCGCCGAGCGCTTTGCTGGCGATGAGTATTCGCCAGAGCGCGTCGCCGAAAAATGCGGCGTGCCGCCGGAGACGACGCGGCGCATTGCGGCCGAGTTGGCGCATACGGCGTTCAATGAAACCATCGAGCTTGATATTCCATGGACGGATTATCTGGGCCGGCGCCATGAAAAGACTTTGGGCCGCCCGGTTTCGATGCATGCAATGCGCGGGATCAGTGCGCATTCCAATGGCTTTCACACCTGCCGCAGCATTCACGTGCTGCAGATCATGCTAGGCACCATCGATGTGCCGGGCGGCTCGCGCTACAAGCCGCCCTTCCCCAAATCCATTCCGCCGCATGTGAAGCCCGCCGGAAAGCCGGGGCAAGTGCAGCCCGGCAAGCCCCTACCCGGCCCGCCGCTGGGTTTTGTCTCAGGGCCGGAAGATTTGCTGGTGGATTCAGTTGGCACGCCGCAGCGCATCGACAAGGCTTATTCCTGGGATGCGCCGCTTGCTGCGCATGGCTTGATGCACATGGTCATCAACAATGCCAGCAAGGGCGACCCTTACACTATCGACGTGCTGTTCATGTATATGGCGAATATGAGCTGGAATTCGGCGATGAATGTGCCGGATACGCTCAAGGCCCTGACCGCGAAGAAGCCTGACGGCTCTTACGTGATCCCCAAGATTATCTATTCCGATGCTTATGCTTCGGAGACGGTGCAGTATGCAGATCTCGTTTTGCCCGATACCACTTACCTTGAACGCTGGGACTGCATCTCGATGCTGGACCGGCCGATATCGGAAGCTGATGGCCCGGCGGATTCGATCCGTCAGCCGGTGGTGGAGCCTGACCGCGATGTGCGGCCGTTCCAGACTGTGCTGCTCGATCTCGGCCACCGCCTCGGCCTGCCCGCCATGACCAATGCTGAAGGTGGGCCGCGTTATCCGGGCGGCTATCCTGATTACATTGTGAATCATGAACGTGCGCCGGGACTTGGGCCTCTGGCGGGTTTCCGCGGCAAGGATGGCAAGGCCGCAGGGCGCGGGGCAGTGAACCCCAATCAGCTGCAGGCCTATATCGACAATGGCAGTCACTGGTATCAGGAACTCAGTGACAACATGAAATACTATAGGCATGTGAACTGGGATTATCTGGACTGGGCCACGTTCTTTGGCTTCCTGCCGCGCCCCGAACCGATCATCCACCAGGTCTATTCCGAGACGCTGCAGAAATTCCGCCTCGCGGCGCAGGGCCATGGCAAGGTGGTGGTGCCGGAGCAGCACCGGAAGCGCATCGCAACTTATTTCGATCCGATCCCGTTCTGGTATGCGCCGTTTGAAGGCGAGATGGTGAGTGATGAAGACTTCCCCATCCATGCGATCACCCAGCGGCCGATGGCGATGTATCACTCCTGGGGTTCACAGAATTCCTGGCTGCGGCAGATTCTCGGGCGCAACTGGCTTTACATGCACAAGGCGAAGGCGGAGAAACTCGGCATCGCCGATGGTGACTGGGTGGATGTGACCTCGCATCACGGCACGATCAAAGCCCAAGTGAAATTCTCCGATGGGCAGAATGAGCATACTGTGTGGACGTGGAATGCTATCGGCAAGCGCAAGGGTGCCTGGGCGCTGACACCGGATTCACCTGAGGGGGAGAAGGGTTTTCTGCTGAACCATCTGATCAGTGATCTTTTGCCGGAACGCGAGGGCGGTTACCGCTATTCCAATTCCGATCCAGTGACTGGGCAAGCGGCGTGGTATGATTTGAAAGTGCGGATCAGCAAGAGTGCGGACCAGAAGCCAGAAAGCGCACCGCAATTTCCGGTGCTGAAGTCAACGAAAAGGAAGCGCGCATGACGATGCTTCCGGCAACGACGACCAAAAAGCTCGGACTGGTCATTGATCTTGATACCTGCGTGGGGTGCCAGGCTTGCGCCACATCCTGCAAGGAATGGAACGCGCAAGGCGACAGCGGGCCGCTGACGGATACTGATCCGCAAGGAGCGGATGTATCGGGCCCATGGTTCAACCGCATTCATGGTTATGAAGTGTTGGAAGAAGGCCGCAGCGATTCACGCATCGTGAATTTTCCGCGCTCATGTCTGCATTGCGAGGAGCCGGCTTGCGTGACCGTGTGCCCCACGGGTGCGTCCTACAAGCGCGCCGAAGACGGCATCGTGCTGGTGAACCCTGAAACATGCATCGGCTGCAAGCTGTGTTCCTGGGCCTGCCCTTATGGTGCGCGCGAATATGATTACATGCAGGGCGTGATGAAGAAATGCACCTTGTGTGTGGACCGCATCTATAATGACAATCTGGTCGAGGAAGACCGTGTGCCAGCCTGCGTGCGTGCGTGCCCCACGGGGGCGCGACACTTTGGTGATTTGGCCGATGAAAGTTCTGAAGTTTCCATTCTGGTGAAGGAGCGTGGCGGTTTCGATCTGTTGCCGGAGATGGGCTACAAACCCACCAACAAATATCTGCCACCACGCGCGCGCCGGGAGAATTATGCGGCAGGTGTGGAAGCACTGCCCAAGGGGGACGGATCGGTGATGGAAATGTTGTTCGCCTGGGCGGACAAGCTGCTTACGCCTTCGGCGGTGACTGCAGCGGCGAACCCGGACGATCATTCGGACAAGTTGGAAGGCTGATGAACCCCGCCTATTCTGTCATCTTCTTTACTGTCTCTTCAGGCGCTGGCTATGGCTTGCTGGCTTTGGCTGGGCTTGTGGGTAACGCACATGGCAAGGCGTCTTCGCCCGGCTTTGCGATCACCACGATGGTTTTGGCTTTGGTGCTGATCACAGCAGGGCTGCTGTCTTCGACTGCCCATCTGGGGCGGCCGGAACGCGCATGGCGGGCGTTCTCACAATGGCGGTCAAGCTGGCTGTCGCGCGAGGGCGTGGCTTCGGTGGTGACTTATCCCATCGCAATTGCTTTCGGCGCGGTGTGGTCGGGGCTGATCGACGTGCCGCAATTGATCGGGCCGTTGGGGATTGCCACGTCTCTCATGTGTGCCGTCACTGTGGTCTGCACGGCGATGATCTATGCCTCGCTGAAAACCATTCCGGCCTGGTACAGCCGCTTCACGCTGCCGACCTATCTGGCCTTTGCGCTGGCCACTGGCTCTGCGTTGCTCTCAGTTGTGAGTGTGATCTTCGGGCGGTTTCAGGCAGGGGCTGCAAATTTCCAGGCACTGCTGAGCGTCATTCTGATCTTCATCGTGATCGTGCTGAAATGGCTGTACTGGCGGCATCGGCGGCGGGCACGGCGGGAGTTCAGCATGGGCCAGGCCACAGGCCTTGGCGAAGGTGTGCGGCAATGGGAAGTGCCGCATACGGCGAGCAACTTCATCATGAAGGAAATGGGCTTTGCGGTGGCGCGCAAACATGCGCGGCGGTTGCAGTTCCTGTGCACGCTGCTGCTCGACATTGCTTTTTTTCTCACGCTTTTCAGCCCGAAGGTGCCGTATCTGGTGATGCTGGTAGCGCCGCTTCTGCTGTTGGCAGCCTGGGTGGAACGCTGGCTGTTTTTTGCAGAAGCCGAACATGTCTCCGCGCTGTTCTACGGCAAGCCTGCGGTCTGATTCCCGGCCAGCTTGCCCAAAATCCGGGCAGAAAAATTTTGCCCGATTTTTGCGCTTGCGCATCGCAGTGCAGCGAGGCAACGTCTTAAACGAGTATCATGCCAGCGTTTTTCGACGAGATGAACAGCACGGGGGCCAAGCTTCGAGAGCCCTATGACCGGATTTCCGAGTGGCTATCCGGCCTAAGCCCTGCCGACGTGGCCAAAGCCTCAGCTGATGCTGAAGCGATTTTCCGCCGCCAAGGCATTACCTTTGCCGTCTATGGCAGCGGCGAAGCTTCCGAGCGCCTGATCCCGTTTGACATTGTGCCTCGTATTTTTGCCGCGCAGGAATGGCGCCGGCTTTCACGCGGGATCGAGCAGCGAGTGCGCACGCTGAATGCCTTCCTGCATGACATCTATCACCGGCAGGAAATCATCCGGGCGGGCAAAATTCCGCGCGAGGCAATCATCAACAACGAAGCCTTCGTGCCGGAAATGATGGGGCTTGATCCGGCGCGGGGCATCTATTCGCACATCATCGGCATCGACATTGTACGCACCGGCGAGAATGATTTCTTCGTGCTGGAAGACAATTGCCGCACGCCGTCGGGTGTTTCCTACATGCTCGAAGACCGGGAAGCGATGATGTATCTCTTCCCGCAGCTGTTCGCGCAGCAGCGCGTGGCGCCGGTCGATCATTATCCATCCATGTTGCGCTCCACCATGGAGAGTGTTGCGCCGCCGGCCTGCAAGGGCGACCCGGTGATTGTGGTGTTGACCCCCGGCATCCACAATTCAGCATTTTTTGAGCACGCGTTTCTCGCTGATGAAATGGGCGCTGAGCTTTGCGAAGGCCATGATCTCTTTGTGTCTGATGGCTGGCTTTACATGCGCACCACGCAAGAGCCGAAGCGCGTGGACATTGTGTACCGCCGCATTGATGATGCCTATCTTGATCCCTTGACCTTCCGGCCTGATTCCGCTTTGGGTGTACCGGGGGTTTTCGATGTGTACCGCGCGGGCCGCGTGACGCTGGTCAATGCGCCGGGCACGGGCCTGGCCGATGACAAGTCGATCTACTCTTATATTCCCGACATGATTTCGTTCTACACAGGCGAGAAGCCGCTGCTGCAGAATGTGCCGACCTATCGCTGCGGCGATGCTGACAGTTTGAAATATGTGCTGGATCATCTGAAAGAACTGGTGGTGAAGGAAGTCCACGGCTCCGGAGGCTACGGCATGCTGGTGGGGCCCGCTTCGACCAAGGCGCAGATTGAAGATTTCCGCGCAAGGCTGATCGCGCGGCCCGGCAATTACATTGCCCAGCCTACGCTGGCGCTGTCCACCGTCCCGACTTTCACCGAGAGTGGCGTGGCGCCGCGCCATGTGGACCTTCGCCCCTTCGTGCTTTCGGGAGATAAGATCAGGATCACGCCGGGCGGCTTGACGCGCGTGGCGCTGAAGGAAGGCTCGCTGGTGGTGAATTCATCGCAGGGCGGCGGCACCAAAGACACCTGGGTTCTGGAGGACTGATCCGGAATGCTGGGGCGCACCGCAGGATCACTCTATTGGATGAGCCGCTATGTCGAGCGGGCCGAGAACATGGCGCGCCTGCTGGAAGTGGGTTATCGCATTTCGCTGATGCCCGGCACGCTGGAAGGGCATCGTGACGACTGGCGTGCCACACTGCTGGGTGCGGCCTGCGCCTTTGGTTATGACGAGAAATACAAGGAACTGACGGCAGAGAACGTCATCAACTATCTGCTGTTTGATCTAGACAATACATCTTCCATCAAATCCTGTCTGATGACAGCGCGCAACAATGCCCGCGCGGTGCGCACAGCACTCACGCGCGATGTGTGGGAGAGTATCAATTCCACCTGGAATGATTTTGACCAGATCACGCCGGAAAGCATCAGCACCACAAGGCTGCCGGAATTTCTGGAATGGATCAGGCAGCGCTCCATGGCGTTCCGCGGTGCGCTGCTGGGCACCATGTTGCGCACCGACAATTATTATTTCAGCCAGCTTGGCAATTTTGTCGAACGTGCCGATTCCACTGCGCGCATCCTTGATGTGAAATATTTTATTCTGCTGCCGCGCCCCAGCGATGTGGGCAGTGATCTTGATCTGCAGCAATGGGGCACAATTCTGCGCTCAGTTTCGGCGCATCGCTCCTATCGCTGGTTCTACCGCGACTCGAGCTACAAGCCCTGGCAGGTGGCGGAATTCCTGATCTTGCGCGAGGAAATGCCGCGTTCGCTCACTTTCTCGTATCAGTGGATCAACACAGCACTGGGCGGCCTCGAAGAGCTTTATGGCAAGCGCTATGATTGCCACAACACTGCCGATCAAAGACTGCAGCAATTGCGCGGCAGCAACATGGATGAAATCTTCCGGCATGGCCTGCACGAATTCCTGCAGGATTTTCTGTTCACCAACCAGCAGCTGTCGCAGTCCATCGCGCAGACGTTCAACTTCCCGTAAACCCATGCGCCTCATCGTCACCCACAGCACGCATTACACCTATCAGTCGAGTGTCGACTATTCGGTCCAGCGCCTGCTGCTCACGCCGCTGTCCTTCAAGGGCCAGAAGGTTGAGAGCTGGCGCGTCACTGCGCCGGGCATTGAAGGCGCGATGCAATACCGCGATGCGTTTGGCAATCAAGTGCATCTGATCACCGCGATCAAGCCCAAGGGTTCTTATTCCATCGTGGCCGAAGGTGTTGTCGATGTGCAGGACATGACCGGTCTGGTGCAGGGCCTTTCCAACATGGTGCCGGATTATGTTTATCTGCGGCAGGTGCCGAATACCAAACCCAGCGATGCGATGCTGGACATGCAGGCGCAATTCAAGACCAAGCCGGGAGACACGCTGGCCTTCCTGCATGAATTGATGGCGGCGGTGCATGGTGCGGTGGCTTATGAAACCGGCACAACCGATTCATTGACCACAGGGGCTGAAGCCTTCGCGCAGGGGCGCGGCGTGTGCCAGGATCATGCGCATATTTTTATTGGCTTGGCGCGGGCCAGTGGCATTCCGACGCGCTATGTGACTGGCTATCTGATTGCCGAGGGCACGGCATCAGCATCGCACGCCTGGGCCGAAGCGATGGTGCCCAATCTGGGCTGGGTGGGCTTTGATGCCGCCAATGACACCTGCCCCACCGATCATTATATCCGCGTGGCCTGCGGACTGGACGCGGCGGGCACAGCACCAGTGCGCGGCAGCCGCAGGGGCGGCAATATCGAGCAAATGACAGTTGAAGTGCGCGTGGAAATGGCACAACAGTAGCGCCGAAATTTGACTGCCTTGGGGATTCGATGACTTACTGCGTGGGGCTGCTGATTGACGAAGGCCTGGTGATGGCTGCTGATACGCGCACCAATGCCGGCCTGGACAATGTGGGCAAATTCAAAAAACTTCACACTTGGGCCAAGCCCGGCGAGCGGGTTTTCGTGCTGCTGACCGCAGGCAATCTGGCGGTGACGCAAGCGGTGACCAGCCTGCTCGAAGAATCGATGCTGGGGCCGAAGGCCACTAAAAATCCCGACAGCTTGTTCGCGGCGAAGACCATGTTTCAGGCGGCGCGCATCATCGGCAAGGCGATCCGCGAAGTGCGCCGCATTGATGGCGAACATCTGGGCGCGCGCGGCGAAGCGTTTTCCGCCAGCTTCATTTTCGGCGGGCAGATCGGCAAGGAGCGGCCGCGCTTGTTCCAGATTTATACTGAAGGTAATTTCATTGAGGCCACGGTGGACACGCCCTTCTTCCAGATCGGGGAGCATAAATATGGCAAGCCCATCCTTGACCGGGTGGCTGATGCCAAGATGCCGCTCGGTGAAGCGGCCAAGATGATCCTGATTTCGTTTGATTCCACCTTGCGCTCAAACCTGAGCGTAGGCCTGCCGATTGACATGCTGACTTATGAGAACGGCAGTTTGAAATTCGAGCATGTGAAGCGCATCGGGCAGGACGACCCGTATTTCCGCATGGTGTCGGGCGAATGGTCGAAGGCGCTCAGGGTCGCGTTCAAAAATATCGAGCCGTTTGATATTTAGATCCCGCTGACGGCCAGACCTGAAAACGCGTCGCTGACTTGCGCGCGCGACACGATGGGCTGCGGTGCTTGTTCTTCGACCGCTGCAGGCTCGGCATGATCGGCCCAGTTCAGAATTTCCCAGCGGCCGTCAAAATGCTCCACCAAGGCGGTGCAGCTTTCCACCCAGTCGCCATCATTGAGATAGTGGATGCCATCGATCATGCGATCATCTGGCGTATGGATATGGCCGCAAATCACGCCCTGGCAATTGCGCGCATGGGCTTCTTTCACCACAACGGTTTCAAAGCGGGAAATGAACTCCACCGCCTTCTTCACCTTGTGCTTGATGTAAGCCGAAAGCGACCAATGGCCGAGGCCGAAGAGCTTGCGGCACCACAGGATCACCACATTGAGATCCATCAGGCGTTCGTAAGCCCAGTCGCCCATCTTGGCGAGCCACGAAGCGAAATAGATCACGTTGTCAAACTTGTCGCCATGCAGCACCAGATAGCGCTTGCCGGTGGCAGAGATGTGCACGGTTTCATTCAACACCGCGACACGGCCAAATCGATGCCCCAAGAACTGGCGGAAATTTTCGTCATGGTTGCCCGGCAGGTAAATCACGCGCGCACCTTTGCGGGCCTTGCGCAGAAGCTTCTGGACCACGTCATTCTGTTTCTGGTTCCAGTACCAGTGCTTTTTCAGCGACCATGAATCGATAATGTCACCGACCAGATAGAGATAATCACTCTCCGTTTGCTTCAAAAAATCGAGGATCAAATCGCAGCGCGCGCGCCTGGTTCCCAGATGAAGATCGGAGATGAAAATGGCGCGGAAGCGCCGCGTCGGTGTGGCGAGCTGGTCCATGATCCGCGCTTTGGCCGCTTCGCATGAAAGTTTGATGACGAAAATTCCGTGACCGAATCGTCACAGAGAAGCCTTAGCGCGGTCACCAAATTGAAGGGGAATTGCATGACCATTGACGCCATCTCTTCACATAGCACCAAACATCTGGTGCTTGACGCCGTGGGCCCCGGCAGCGGCTTTGGCTGGCGCGGCTTGCAGGAGCGGCTGTTTGCCTATCTGTTCCGCGGGCTGGTTTACGCGCAAATCTGGGAAGACCCTGAAGTCGATATGGCGGCGATGGAACTGCAGCCGCATCACCATGTGGTGACGATCGCTTCGGGCGGCTGCAATGCGCTGAGCTATTTGATGGCGGGGCCGGCGCGGGTGACGGCCGTTGATCTCAACCGGGCGCATGTGGCGCTGGTGCGGCTGAAAATCGCGGGTGCCAAATATTTGCCGAATAGCGAAAGCTTCTACCGCTTTTTCGGCGAGGCTGATGATGCGGCCAATCCTGATCTTTATCGCCGCTTCCTTGCCAGCCAGATTGACAACGAAACGCGCGCCTATTGGGAAGGGCGCAATCTGTGGGGCCAGAAGCGCATCGACGGGTTTGCGAAAAACATCTATCGTCGCGGGCTGCTCGGCAAGTTCATCGGTGCGGGCCACATGGCGGCGCGCTTTTATGGCTTGAACCTGCAGAGCTTTCTGGACTGCCAGGATCTGGGCGAACAGCGCGCTTATTTCCATCAGCATATCAGCCCGCTGTTTACGCGCCGCCTGGTCAAGCGTGTGACCAAATCGCCGATGGCGCTGTTTGGCCTGGGCATTCCGCCGGCACAATATGATGCGTTATCTGGCGGCGGCAATATGGGCGAGGTTTTGTACGAGCGCCTGCGCCGCCTCACTTGCGATTATCCGCTGAGCGAAAATTATTTTGCCTGGCAGGCTTTTGGCCGCGCCTATGCGCCGGACGCTTCGGGCCCACTGCCGCCCTATCTGCAAGAAAAGAATTTCGATGTGCTGCGTGACCGCGCCTCGCGTCTCAGCGTGCATCAGGCGAACATGACGCATGTGCTGGCGCAGGCCCCGTCGGCCAGCGTGGACCGGGTGGTTCTGCTTGATGCGCAGGACTGGATGACGGACGAACAGCTCAATGCCCTGTGGTGTGCGATCACCGCGGCGGCTGCGCCGGGTGCGCGGGTCATTTTCCGCACGGCTGGCGCTGATACAATCTTGCCGGGCCGATTGACGGAAGATGTGCTGTCACGCTGGACTTATCTTGAGAAGAAGTCAGCCGATCTCCATACCCGCGACCGGTCTTCCATCTATGGGGGCTTCCATGTCTACGAACTCAAGGCTTGAGGCGGACTCACTTGCCCATGCCGAAAGCATGGACCGCATCTATGGTGTGCAGCGGCATTTCTATGATGCCACGCGCGCTTATTATCTACTGGGCCGCGACCGGATGCTGGATCAGCTTGATCTCGCGCCCGGCGAGACGGCGCTTGAGATCGGCTGTGGCACAGGGCGCAATCTGATCGGCGCGGCGCGGCGCTATCCTCAGGCAAAGTTTTTTGGCTTCGATATTTCATCGGAGATGCTACGCAGCGCGGAGCGTTCCACTGCAGGCGCAAACAACATCACGCTCGCGCTTGGTGATGCCACGCAGTTCAATGCTACCACCATGTTCGGACAAGCGCAGTTTGACCGGCTTTATTTCTCCTACACGCTGTCGATGATTCCGGATTGGCAGGCTGCACTCACCCAGGCCTTCGCTGCGGTGAAGCCGGGTGGCGCGCTGCATGTGGTGGATTTTGGTGACTGTGCGCACCTGCCCGGCTGGTTCAAGCGCGGGCTCTACTCTTGGCTGGCGCAGTTTCATGTGACACCGCGCCTTGCACTTGAGGATGCGCTGAAACACTTGGGCCGCGCGGAGATCGCACGGCCCTATCGTTCTTATGCACTGATCGCGAAAGTCGTGAAGACTTAGGCGACAATTGCACTCGGCATTTGTGGCTTGGCCATGGGCCGGAAAGCCAGGATCGTGAGGAAGGACGCAAGGCCCATGCCTGCGGCACCGGCATAGAGCCAGAAATAGCTGGCGAATTGATCATAGATCAGGCCACCAGCCAAAGGCCCCAGCGCCATGCCCAAACCACCTGCGGCTGAAATGCCGCCGATGATGGTGCCCATCATGCTGACCGGGAAATTCTCGCGCGCCAGTGCCGAGTATAGCGGCATCACGCCGGCATAGGTGAAGCCGAAGAGCGCGGCCACCACATAGAAGCCCGGCAGCTGCCCGACGAAGGCGTAGCACAAAGCCAGAATGGCTTGCGCGAGAAGGCCCACAGCCACCACCTGCTTGGCACCGAATTTATCGCCTGCAAGGCCAAAGACCAAACGCCCACCCATGCCCGCGAGACCCTCAACCGTATAGATCGTGCTGGCCAGAACGAGAGGAATACCGCAGGTCATGGCATAGCTGATCGTATGGATGATCGGGCCCGAATGGGTGGCGCAGCAGAAGAAGTTGGTGAGCGCAAGAATGACAAAGGGTGGCGATTTCAGCGCGTCGCCTATCGACATTTGCGGACCTGCCGCAGCGTTTGGAGCAGCGCCTTGCGCCATCGCTTCGAGGACAGGCGGGCGGCGGATGAAGAAGGACAAAGGCACCATGGTGGCGCCGACGATCACAGCCATAGTGAGCATAGATACGCGCCAGTCATGATGAGTGATCAGCCAGCTGGCCAGCGGCGTCATGGTGGCGGGAGCAAGCCCCATGCCGGCCGAGACAAGCGAGACGGCAAGCGCCACGCGCGTGTCAAACCAGCCCGCCACGGTGGCCATCAGCGGCGCCATGATGGCCGATGCGGCAACACCCGCGAACACGCCGTAGAACAGCTGAAAGAGCGGAAGCGATGGCGCTTGCGACGCCAATGCCAGACCGACCGCCAGCAAGGCCGAGCCGCTCAATACCACTTTGAAGGGGCCGAGCCTGTCGGTCAGCGTGCCGGAGATGAAGCCGCCGAACGCCATGGAGAGAAACGCGATGGTCATGGCGGCGGAAATGCCGGTATGCGACCATTTCGATTGTTCGGCCATGGTGGTGATGAAAACCGGCAGAGCGAACAGCGCGCCCATGGCGATGCAGCCGATGAGACCGCCCACCGCCACGATCACCCAACGATAAGAATTTTGCATGGCTTGCTCCCAGTACTTGTGCTTCATTGATTATGTTGATATCAACATATTATGAAGCAGGATGCAAGTGGGCTGCCGGTCGATGTGGTTTTTGAGGTACGGGACCGCTGCCTGTGCCTGGCCACGCAGCGTGCCGCCCGCAAACTGGCCCGGCGGTTTGACATTGCATTTCGCCCGCTGGGCCTGACCCATGGACAATTCTCTATGATGGTGGCGCTGAATGCCAAGCGGCCGTGGAGCATGATGGAACTGGCCAGTTTTCTCGGCATGGACCGCACCACACTCACCGCAGGCGTTGCCACGCTGGCCCGGCGCAAACTGGTGAAGCGCGTGGTTGATCCGGAGGACCAGCGCAGCAAGCAGGTGTTCTTGACACCAGCCGGGCAGAAGCTCATCGCGCAAGCCGTGCCGATCTGGCGGGCAGAGCATGCAAAACTCGATCGGGAAATTACCATGCCCGTCGCAGATCAGGCGCGCGCTTCGATGATGCGGCTTTCGGCTTAGCCGATGGCCATCAAACTCGCATTGCCACCGGCAGCGGTGGTGTTGATCGAGGTTGAGGTTTCGGCCATCAGCCAGGCGGGATCATAAGGCGCGCTTTGCGCGAGGATCACCGGGCCGGGCAAGGCGGCCAGCGCCTCCAGCAAACTGCGCAGCGCCGCGCCTTCGGCTTCAACCAGAGCCGCCGTGTAGGGACCTGATGTTTGCCATGGCGCATTGAGGCGCAAGGCCTCAGGCACTTTGAGCTTTGGCGATGCGGAGACCACGGCTTCATTGCCGGTTTCGGCAATCAGGCGCAGTTGTTCGGCGAGGCCTTTCTCGGTCTGCGGCAGGCAGAGAACGCGGCCACGCGGGGCCAGCTTGTACAAATTGCGCTCACCCACCGGGCCGAGCAATTCGATTTCCGTTTTGGGCATCGCAGGCGCTGCGCCGCGCACCAGACGATGCAGATAGAGCGGCCCGCCGGCCTTGGGGCCGGTGCCGGACAGGCCGTGACCACCGAAGGGTTGCACACCGACGACGGCACCAATGGTGTTGCGGTTCACATAGACATTGCCAGCATGGACGCGCGCCGTGACATCTGCCACGGTTTCATCGAGCCGCGTATGCAGGCCGAAGGTGAGGCCGTAGCCCGTTCCATTTACCTCGTCGATGAGTTGGCCCAGATCATCGCGCGCAAAGCGCAGCACATGCAGCACGGGACCAAAGACCTCGCGCTGCAATTCGGACATGGATGAAATCTCGATCAGAGTGGGCGCCACGAATGAGCCTTGGCTGGTTTCAGAATCCATCTCAACGCGCGTTACCGGGTGATCCTTGTCGGCCATCGCGCTCACATGGCGTTCGATATTGGTTTGCGCTTCTGCCGTGATGATCGGGCCCACATCGGCGCTGAGGGTGGACGTGTTGCCCACGCGTAATTCCTGCATCGCGCCCTTCAGCATGTCGAGCGTGCGGTCGGCGACGTCTTCCTGCAGACAGAGCACGCGCAAAGCCGAGCAGCGCTGGCCCGCACTGTCAAAAGCCGAGGCAATCACATCGCCTACCACCTGTTCGGCGAGGGCGGAGGAATCGACGATCATCGCATTCTGCCCGCCGGTTTCGGCGATCAGTGGAATGGGGCGGCCTTCAGCGGAAAGCCGCTTCGATAGTGTGGCATTGATCAGGCGCGCGACTTCGGTGGAGCCGGTGAACATCACGCCTTGAGTCTCAGGTGCTGCGACCAGTGCCGCACCGATGGCGCCATCACCGGGCAGGAATTGCAAAACGTCTTTCGGCACACCGGCCTGATGCAACAGCTTCACGGCCTCGTATGCGATGAGCGGCGTTTCCTCTGCCGGCTTGGCCAGCACCGCATTGCCTGCCACTAAGGCGGCGGAGACTTGGCCCAGGAAAATCGCCAGCGGGAAATTCCATGGGCTGATGCAAGTGATGACACCGAGGCCCTGCTTACCTTGCAAATGGGTGCGCGCTTCGGCGGCGTAGTAGCGCAGGAAATCCACTGCTTCGCGCACTTCAGCTATCGCATTGGCGGCGCTCTTTCCGGCCTCGCGCATGATGAGGCCCATGAGTTCCATCATGTTGGCTTCCAGCAAGTCGGCGGCGGTTTCGAGCATTGCGGCGCGGTCTGCAGACGGTTTTGCGCTCCATGCCGAGTAAGCAACGGCGGCGGATTTCGCTGCGGCGGATACTTCGGTGGCGCTCATTTCGGCAACGGTGCCGACTTGATCTGCGTTGTTGGAAGGATTGAACACGGCGCGCGCCTTGGCGGCTTTCGCCTTGCTGGCGAGCAGCGGTTTTGCATCCCAGCTTTTGGCGGCGCTCAAGGCCAGTGCCTTGGCTAGTTCCGCGAGCGCACCTTCATTGGCGAGGTCTATGCCTTTGGAATTCGCACGCGCGCCGAAGATGGAACGGGGTGCCAAGATCGCCTCATGCGCGGCACCCAATGGCGAAATATGGCTGGCGGCTTCTGCCGGGTCGGCCAGCAATTCATCCACCGATACATCTTCATCGGCGATGCGGTTCACGAAGCTGGAATTGGCGCCATTCTCCAACAGGCGGCGCACGAGGTAAGCCAGCAGCGTTTCATGCGTGCCGACTGGTGCATAGATGCGGCAGGGACGGGCGAGGCCTGACTTTCCCACCACTTGATCATAAAGCGGCTCGCCCATGCCATGCAGGCACTGGAATTCATAATCGCCGAGGCGGAAATCATCGCCCGCCATGTGATAGATGCTGGCCAGGCTTTGTGCATTGTGGGTGGCGAATTGCGGGAAGACGGCATCGCGTGCTGCCAGCAGTTTTTTGGCGCAGGCGATGTAGGACACATCGGTGTAGATCTTGCGCGTGTAAACGGGGAAGCCTTCCAGGCCATCAACCTGGGCGCGCTTGATCTCGCTGTCCCAATAGGCGCCCTTCACCAAACGCACCATGATGCGGCGGCCACTGCGGCGGGCGAGATCTATGATGAAATCGAGCACGAAGGGGCAGCGTTTGCCGTAAGCCTGCACGACGAAGCCAAGGCCGTTCCAGTTTTTCAATTCTGGATCGAAGCTGAGGCTTTCGAGAAGATCGAGCGAGAGTTCCAGACGGTCGGCTTCTTCGGCGTCAATGTTGAAACCGATATTGTAGCTCTTGGCGATGGCCGCGAGTTTCACCACGCGCGGCAGCAGCTCGTTCATCACGCGGGCGGCTTGTGATCTGGCATAGCGCGGATGCAGTGCTGACAGCTTGATGGAAATGCCGTCGCCGGCATAGGGCCCCTCGCCCGCGCTTTTACCGATGGCGTGGATGGCGGCTTCGTAGGATGCGTAATAGCGCCGCGCATCGTCTTCGGTGGTGGCGGCTTCGCCCAGCATGTCGAAGGAAAAGCGGTAGCCCTTGTCATGGCGCTTCGCCGCATTGGCCAAGGCTTCCTCGATGGTTTGGCCGGTGACGAATTGTTCGCCCATTAGGCGCATCGCCATGTCCACGCCGGCGCGGATGACAGGTTCGCCCACGCGCCCGATGAGGCGGCCAAGGGCCGTAGCGAGGCTGGTATCATTGACACTCGCTGTGAGCTTGCCAGTGACGACGAGGCCCCAAGTGGCGGCGTTGACGAAGAGCGAACGGCCGCCGCCCAGATGCGCGGCCCAGTCGCCGCCGGAAATCTTGTCGCGGATCAAAGCATCGCGCGTGGCATCATCGGGGATGCGCAGCAAGGCTTCGGCGAGGCACATCAGCGCCACGCCCTCCTGGCTATTCAGCGCGTATTCCTGCACCAGGCTTTGCACGCCGCCCTTGGGCGGATTGGCGCGCAGGCGCTCGATCAGTTGGCGGGCGGTGGCGGCGATGGCTTTCTTTTGAGCTGGGGTTTGCATGGCAGCATCGATAAGCGGTGGCACGCAGTCCGGTTCGGGTAACCGATAGGCTTTGGTGATGGCCTGACGCAGCGGCGTGGCCGGGCGGACCGGCGGGGCGAATTGGGCGAAGGGATTGGGGGCAGCTTTGCTCATGGGGCAGTTTTAGCACCTGGAATTGCGGCTTTGGTCTTACATTTTACTCCAGAACAGGATATTGTTCCAAGAATATAGACTTTGATAGGCAATTGTCCTGAATGCAACAAACCAACAGTGATTTTGACCAATTCGACCGCAAGATCCTCGATTGCGTGGCGGTGGATGGCCGTATTTCGATCACTGATCTTGCCACGAAGATCGGGCTTTCCAAAACGCCAACGCAATTGCGGCTGAAGCGTTTGCAGAAGGAAGGCTATATCGAGGGCTTCCGTGCGGTGCTCAATCCCGCAAAGTTGGGGATTGATCATGTGGCCTTTGTGGAAGTGAAGCTTTCTGACACGCGCGAAGACGCGCTGCAGAAATTCAACAACGCGGTGAAGCGCGTGCGCGAGGTTGAAGAATGCCACATGATTGCCGGTGCGTTTGATTATTTGCTGAAGGTGCGCACCGGTGACATCAAGAAATACCGGCAGGTGCTGGGCGAGAAAATCACCAGCCTGCCGCATGTGGCCAACACATCGACCTTTGTGGCGATGCAGTCGGTGAAGGAAAAGTGATCAGCTGTTCGGGCCGATGATCATCTGGTCGTAATCGACCAGCGCGCCGGTCATCACGCCGGAATTGGGCGACAGCATATAGGCGATGAGATGCGCCATCTGGTGCGGTTTCACCAATTGGCCCATGGGTGCGGCGGCTTCAGCCTTTGCCAGCCAATCATCCGGTGCGTTGTGCCACTTCTTCTGCACCACATCTTCATTCGGCGTATCCATCCAGCCCGGCAGCACCGCGTTGCAGCGGATCTTGTTGAAGCGGTAAGCATGGGCGACGTTCTTGGTGGTGGCTGCCAGCGCCGCCTTGGATGAAGAATAGGCCGTGAGGAACGGCTGGCCGCCATGGCCGGACATAGAAAGAACATTGACGATGGAGCCGGGCTGCTTGGCATCGATCAGGCCCTTTACCACGCCTTGCATCAGCATTATCGGGCCGAGAACATTGGTGTGATAGATCTGGTCGAACAGTTCAGGCGTGGTTTCCAGCAGCGTGCCGCGCGCTGAAGTGGCTGCGGCGTTACACAGTGCATTGATGACACCAAATTTCTTCGTGGCCTGCTCCACTGCGTTCAGCGCCGCTTTGCCGTCGGACACATCGGCGCTGATGAACAGCGCGGAGGCGCCATCCTTCTCCAGCTCCGCAACCGCCTTGGCGCCCTTGTCCTTGTCGCGGCCGATGAGGGCGATGGATTTGCAACCTTCCGCCACGAGCTGCTTGGCGGTGGCAAAGCCGATGCCCTGAGCGCCGCCGGTGACGATGGCCTTGGTGTTTTTGTTCTGGTCGTTCTGCATGCTTCACCTCAATAATGGAACATATATTCCATCTTGCAAGTGAAATGGAAGTATTATTTCAAAGCTTCCGTGCGCCACAAATGCACGCGCAGGCCGCCATGCAGGACGGGAGCGGAAGGCTTGATGAAAGGCAGGCCGGTGGCTTGCGCCAGCGCCTTTTCGTTGGTGACAAGACCCACGCGCCAGCCCGAAAAGCCTTCGCGCAACGCTTGACCTAAGGCGGCGTGGAGGCCCGTGAGCTTCTTCACATCACCGATGCGCTTGCCGTAAGGCGGATTGACGATGACGAGGCCGGGCGGGCCTTCGGGCCGTCGCAAAGCGCTGACCGGCGCTTGCGCAAAGTCTGTCATCGACGCGACCCCCGCGCGCTCGGCATTGGCCTTGCTGGCGGTGATGGCACCGGCATCGCGGTCGAAACCGGTGAAGCGGAATGGCAGGTCCACAGCGGGTTTAGGCAGGCGCATCTGCGCCCAGGCGGCGGCGTCGAAGGTCTTGAGCTTTTCAAAGGCGAAGGCGCGGTCGCGGCCGGGATGCAGGCCACGCGCAATTTCGGCCGCTTCTAGCACGAAAGTGCCGGAGCCGCACATGGGATCAAGCACCGGCTCGGTGCCCACATAACCGCATTGGCGCAAGAACAAGGACGCCATGGTTTCGCGCAAAGGTGCCTTGGCCATCGCTTCCTTGTGGCCACGCTTGTGCAGCAGCGCGCCCGATGTATCGATGCTGATGGTGCAGATGTCTTTCTCGATGCGGGCCATAACTTCCACATCGGCATCTTCAGCGATGGTGAGACCTGCGGCTTTCAATGCATCTTCCACGCGCTGCTTCACGGCACCCGAATGATAGATGCGCGAGGCCTTGCAGGCGGCGGAAACTTTCACCGGCGTATCTGCGCGCAGGATTTCATCCCACGGAAATTTGCGGGCTTTCTTGTCGAGCTCCGACAGATGACTGGCGCGGAATGTGCCCAGGCGGGCGAGAACGGCACCAGGCCCGCGCAATTCCAGATTGGCGCGCCAGACTTCGGGCCATGCGCCATGGATGGTCACGCCGCCTGCATGTTTGCCGGTGACGTCAAAGCCTGCCGCAGCGGCTTCTTCAGCCACGACCCGTTCAAGGCCCGGTGTGGACAGGAGGAAGATTTCGAAAGTCTGCATCCTACATCAGCACGCGCGCGATGGTGCGGGTCACCGCGCGTGGCGCAAAACGCGTGCCTTGCGCCATGATCTTGTTGTGCAGGCCGGTGACCACGAAGGTCTTGTTACGGGCCAGTGCCTTGAGGCCGGTATCGACCACACTTTCGGGAGAGCCGGCCAGTTTGGCGAGGCCGATCTGCGTGGCGCCCGCCGTTTCGAAAAATTCTGTCCTGGTCGGGCCGGGGCACAGGCATGAAACATGGATGCCGTGCTTCTTTACTTCGTCATGCAGCGCTTCCGAGAAGCTGAGCACGAAAGCCTTGCTGGCATAGTAAATCGACATTTTAGGTCCGGCCTGGAAGGCGGCGGTGGAGGCCACATTGAGAATGGCGCCGGATTTGCGCGCGATCATCTCCGGCAGCACGGCGTGGCTGAGTTCGATCAGGCTGGTGCAATTCACATTGACGATGTTGGTTTGCGACTCAGGCGTCTGCTCGGCAAAATTTCCGAGTGTGCCGAGGCCGGCATTGTTGATCAGCGTGGAGATGGTGAGCTTCTGCCCGGCCACAGCTTTCATCAGCTTTGCCGCAGCACCTGGTTCGCCCAGATCTGCCGTTTCAACGAAAACTTCGACGCCGTGAGCGGTCTTCAGCTCCTTGGCCAAAGCTTCGAGCCTGTCTTTGCGACGCGCCACCAGAACGAGATTCTGTTTCTGCGCAGCAAGCTTCTTCGCGAAAATCACGCCCAGCCCGGCTGATGCGCCGGTGACCAATGCTACGTCCATGTTCTGTCCCCTGTCCTGATCAATGATCAGCACATACCACAGATTCCCGCTTTCGCGGGAATGACGGTAAAGGATTTAGTGGACGCGCTGGCCCGCCACATAGGTGGCGCTTATGGCGCGGTCATCGCCCAGCAGTGCCAGCGAGAACAGCACGTCTTCCAGCGATTGCGAGAGTGGATGGCGCGCGGCGAGGACGGGGGTGGCTTCCGGATCCAGCACGATCACGTCAGCGAATTTGCCGACATCGAGCGAGCCGGTTTCAAGCTCGATCTTCAGCCGCCGTGCATTGCCCAATGTGGCCATGTGAAATAATTCGGTGGCCTTTAGTTTCAGGCCGCACAGCATCTGCACTTTGTAAGTCTCACCCAAAGTCTGCAGCATGGAATAACTGGTGCCGCCGCCCACATCGGTGGCCAGCCCGAGCGACACGCTGCGCAAGTGATCCATCGACATCAGGCCGGAGCCGAGGAAGGTGTTGGAGGTGGGGCAATGCACCACCGTGCCGCCCGCTTCACTCAGACGGTTCGCTTCGCTTTCGGAGAGATGGATACCGTGGGCGAACAGGCTGCGATCGGTGAGAAGTCCGAAGCGTTCATAGACTCCCAGATAATCGTGATCATTGGGGAACAGTTCCTTCACGCGCGCGATCTCGCCCAGGCTTTCGGAGAGATGCGTCTGCATCAATGCGCCAGGACAATCCTGCAGCACTTCGCCGGCCAGCTTCAGTTGTTTGTCGCTGGAGGTAATGGCAAAGCGCGGCGTGACCGCGTGGCGCAGGCGGCCCTTGCTGTGGAAGGCCTTGTGCAGCGCCAGCGTATCGATGGCTGATTGTTCGGGATCATCCTCGACGGCGGGGATGGCGCCACGGTCCATCATGGTTTTGCCAGTGATGAGCGCCATGTTGCGCTTGGCGGCAGCGGCGAACAGCGCTTCGGCACAGACTTTGTGTGAGGAACAGAAGGCCAGCGCCGATGTGGTGCCATTGCTGAACAGGCGCTGCAGGAAGATTTCTGCGGCAGTATCGGCGTAAACGCGGTCGGCGTAGCGCGCTTCTTCGGGAAAGGTGTAGCGCGACAGCCAATCGAGCAGATCGACAGCGGCTGCAGCCAACATGCGGTATTGCGGGAAATGGATATGGGCATCAATGAAGCCCGACATGAGAAGCTTCTTGCCGTGATCATCGCGCTCGATATGAGAGAAGGCTTCCGGCAACAAAGCCAGCGGCCCGCGCCAGAGGATGGTGCCATCATCGCCGGCCACCAGCCCGCCACGTTCTTCATGCACGACCTGGTGTGGCTCGGCGCCGAAATGCACCAATTGGCCGATGAGCAATTTTGTCATTCTTCGATCCGGTCTTCCAGGCGGAAACGGATGATGCGGCCCACCTGTTCCAATGCAGTTTCGAATTCCGCATCGGTGTCATTATGGATGCGTTCTTCAAATCCGGAAAGAATTTGATTTTTGGTCGCGCCACGCACCGCGAAGATGAAGGGAAAGCCGTTCTTTTCCTTGTAGGAATCGTTGAGTTCAGTGAAGCGGGCAAATTCTTCTGCCGTCAAAGTGTCGAGGCCTGCACCCTTTTGTTCATTGGTTGAATCTTCCGTGAGCTTGGCGCGGGTGGCGAGATCGGGATGGGCGCGCAGCAAGGTGATTTTCGCGGCGTCGCTGGCATCACGCATGGCGCGGCGGAAGGCCTTGATCATCGCGTCGCGCGAGGCGAAGGGGGCTGCGGCGAAAGCCTCTTGCGCCACCCAGGGCGAATGTTCGGCAATGTCGCCGAAGACGCGCTCAAAACCTGCCGCATCAAGGGTGTTCACTTCATTCAGTTTCATAGGAGGTCCGAAATCATTTCAGTTTGGCAATCCAAGCGCCGAGCTGGTCACGCTCGTCCTGGGTCATGCCGGTCTTGTTGCCGAGTGGCATCGAATGATTGCGCACCGCCTGCGCGTCAATCTGCACGGCGTATCGCTTCAGGTCATCCACCGATGCAAACATGATGCCCTTGGGGGCTTCCTTGATGGTGGGATCAGTAGGCTTGGCCGAATGGCAAGCGGCGCAACGCTGAGTGACGATGGATAGCGCCTGATCATCGCTGACCTGGATGTTGAGAGCCGGTTTGCTTGAGGGCTGCGTTAGCAGCATCGCGCCAGCCAGCAGCAGCATAATCACAGGCACGGCCCAGCCGATCTTATCCATGCTGTCGCCCACTTCATGGCGCAGCAGGAAATAACGCCCCAGGCCGCCGAACAGCACAATGATGCCGACGAGCGCCCACGCCTGCGGATAGCCAGTGATGACGGCATAGTGATTGCTGGTCATCATGAAAAGGACCGGCAGCGTGAGATAGGTATTGTGGGTGGAGCGCTGCTTGCCGATCACGCCATATTTGGGATCGGGCACTTCGCCCTTGAGCAGGGACGCGGTGATCTTGCCCTGGTTGGGAATGATCACGCCGAACACATTGGTGGCCATGATCGTGCCGATGAAAGCGCCGACATGGATGAAGGCGCCACGGCCGGAGAAGACGTGAGAGAACCCCCAAGAGGCGGCCACGATCATCGCATAAACGCAGAGCGCCAGCACACCGGTGCTCTTGCCAATGGGAGAGCGGCACAGGGCATCGTAAATGAACCAGCCTGCAATCAATGATCCGATGCTGATGCCGGAGGCCTGCCAAGCGTTGAGCGGCATGACTGCAGGATCAACCAGGTAAATATCGGCCTGCACATAATATTGGATGATGAGCAGCAGGAAGCCGGTGATCCAGGTGAGATAGGCCTCCCATTTGAACCAGATCAGATGCGGCGGAAGATTGTCGGGGGCGGAGAGGTATTTCTGCACATGGTAGAAACCGCCGCCATGCACTTCCCAGGCTTCGCCCGCCACGCCCTTGGGCAGCGGCACATCCTTGCGCAGTGAGAGATCCAGGGCGACGAAATAGAATGACGTACCGATCCAGCTGATGCCGGCGATCAAATGGCCCCAACGGACCAGGATGTTCAACCAATCAAGAAGGAATGGATCGAGTTGCATGGCTTTCGGCTTGCTTACAAGAAATGGCCCTCACCCTTGCTGCCGCAAAGATGAGGGCCGGGATCAAACTACATCTTATTGCGGCAGCTTGTCGTCGATGCCCTTGATGTAATAGTTCATGCCAAGGATATCGCCAGCGGGCAGCGGCTTTCCGGCTTCGCCGACCGTGGTGCCATCCTGCTTGGTGAGCGGGCCAGTGAAGGGCTCGACCTTGCCAGACTTGACGTCGTCATAGGTCTTCTGGGCAAGCGCCTTCACGTCGTCCGGCATGTTGGTGAACGGCGCCATGGTGACGGTGCCTTCAGCCATGCCATCCCAGTTCTGCTCTTCCGACTTGTAGGTGCCGTCGAGCATTTCCTTGACGCGGCGCACATAGTACGGGCCCCAGCTGTCAATGGTCGAGGTCAGCTGCGAATGCGGGCCGAACTTGATCTGGTCGGAAGCCTGGCCGAAGCCGAACTTCTTCTGCTCTTCAGCAACGGTGATCGGAGCCGCAGAGTCAGTGTGCTGCACGATGATGTCAGCACCCTGGCTGAACAGAACCTTGGCGGCATCGCCTTCCTTGCCCGGATCAAACCAGGTGTTGACCCAGATGATCTTGACTTTGAAGTCGGGGTTCACTGAATGCGCGCCGAGCAGGAACGAGTTGATGCCCATCACCACTTCCGGAATCGGGAAGGAGACGATGTAGCCAGCGGTGCCGGTCTTCGACATCTTGGCGGCGATCACGCCTTGCACATAACGGCCCTGGTAGAACTTGGCGTTATAGGTCGACACGTTCGGCGCGGTCTTGAAGCCCGTGGCGTGTTCGAACATCACCTTGGGATATTTGGCAGCGACCTGGAGGGTCGGTTCCATGAAGCCGAACGAGGTGGTGAAGATGATATTGCAGCCATCACGGGCCAGGCGTTCAATCGGGCCTGCCGCATCAGCTTCCGGCACGTTTTCAACGATCTTGGTTTCGACCTTGTCGCCGAGCTCTTTTTGGAGCTCCTTCACGCCTTCATTGTGCTGGAAGGTGTAGCCCATGTCGCCGATGGCGCCGACATAGACGAAGCATGCCTTCACCTTGTCCATCTTGTCGGCAGCGTCAGCCGAGGCATAGGCAGAGCCCAAAGCCGCAGCGGCGATGGCCGCAGTCATCAAAAGTTTCTTCATCAAAGTTCTCCCTGTTTGAACAAAAAAATCAACGGTCAGCCACGAAGGGCTGGCCAAGGCAAGCCGGTGTATTGGCACGCAGCAACCGCCGGTTTCCGGAGATCACCACAAGTGCCACTATCGTGACAAGGTAGGGCGTGCAGGACAAGAGCTGGGACGGAATGCCCCAGCCAAAAGTCTGCACCGTGTAGGAAAGAATGGAGATGGTGCCGAAAAGATAGGCACCGAAAATCACTCTTTTAGGCAGCCAGGTTGCGAACACCACAAGGGCAAGCGCAATCCAGCCGCGGCCCGCCGTCATGTTTTCAACCCATTGCGGGGTGTCCGCCACGGAAAGATAACCGCCGGCGAGACCCGCGCAGCCACCACCGAAGACCACGCATGCATAACGCAGGCCAACCACGTGGAAACCCATGGCATGAGCCGAAGTATGATTGTCGCCAACCGCACGGATCATCAGGCCGGGCCTGGTGCGGAACAGGAACCAGGAGACGAGGCCCACGAGGATGAAAGAGAAAATGATCAGGACATTGATGCCGTAGAAGCTGGGCAAGCGCTGGATCGGCTGGCCCACAAATGCCTCACCCAGCAGCGAAGACAGGCCAACACCCAGCAGCGTGACGGCAAGACCGGTGGCGACCTGGTTGGCCAGCAAGGTGAGGGTGAGGAAACCGAACAGCAGCGCCATCAAAGCACCGCCGAAAATCGAGGCGAACAGCCCGATATAGGGATTGCCGGTGATGAAGGTGGCGCCGAAGCCGGTGACGGCGCCCATGATCATCATGCCTTCAACACCGAGATTGAGCACGCCGGACCGTTCCACCACCAGTTCACCGATGGCGGCGATCAGCAAAGGCGTGGAGGCGGCGATGATGGTGATCGCTATGGCGTAAAATTGTTCCATCAGTCCTGCTTGCTCCGGGATGAGACCCATTTGATGCGGTAGAGGATGAGTGTGTCGCAGGCGAGTACGAAGAACAGCAGCACGCCCTGGAAGACCTTGGCGATTTTGTCTGGAATCTGCAGCGTGGTTTGCGCGGCTTCGCCACCGAGGAATGTGATGGCAAGAAGCACGCCGGAGAAGATCGCGCCAATCGGATTGAGCCGGCCGAGGAAGGCCACGATGATGGCAACGAAACCATAATCAGGCGTGGAATAAGGCGTCTGCAATTGGCGGCCCACGCCCATCACGTCGCAAGCGCCAGCGAGGCCCGCAAGGCCGCCCGAAACCAGGAAGCAGAAATACACGGCGCGGTTCATCGAGAAGCCGGCGAATTTGCCCGCGCGCGGGGCGGCACCTAGAGTGCGCAGTTCAAAGCCTTTCAGCATGCGCCACATCAGGAAGCCGAGGCCGAGAGCGATCACTACGGCAAAGAGTGCGCCGAGATGAATGTCGCCCCAAGTGGGTAGGGTTTGCCAGCCGGCGAAATTCACCGTTTTGGGGAAGTTGTAGCCCTTGGGGTCGCGCAGCGCGCCGCGCACCAGCCAGTCAAACACCAGCCCGGCCACATAGACCAGCATCAGCGAGGTGAGGATTTCATTGGCATTGAAGCGCACTTTCAGGAAGGCCGGAATCAAGGCCCAGAGCGCACCACCCAGAATGCCCATCAGCAGCATCACAACCATCACTTCCGGCGTCTGCCACGAGGTGAAAATCGCTGGGATAAGGCCAGCAAACAGCGCACCCATGAAAAGCTGGCCCGCAGCGCCGATGTTCCACACATTGGCCTGATATGAGAGTGCGAGGCCAGACGCCATCAACACCAGCGGGGTGGCTTTGACCACCAGCTTTTCCAGATTCCATTCATCAGTCAGCGGTTCAAGCCAATAGACATAGAGGCCGTGCAACGGATCAACGCCGCGGCCCCAGAAGACTAGCGCGCCGAATATCAGTGTGAGACCGATGGCGATCACCGGCGACAGCAGCGCCATGGTGGCTGAGCGTTCGGACCGCTTTTCAAGTCTAAGCGGCATCGGTCACCTCATGCGCGCCGGCCATGGCCAGGCCGATATTTTCAAGCGTCCAATCCGAGCGCGGGCCGGCCTTGGAAAGCTGGCCGCGCGAGATCACTGCAATGCGGTCCGCGATTTCGAAAATCTCATCCAGATCCTGGCTGATGACGAGGACGGCAGAGCCCGACCGCGCCAGATCAATCAGCGCCTGGCGGATGGTGGCGGCAGCGCCAGCATCAACGCCCCAGGTGGGCTGATTGACGACGAGAATGCCGGGCTTGCGCTCCAGCTCACGGCCGACGGTGAATTTCTGCAGATTGCCGCCGGAGAGAGAGCGGGCCTCAGGATCAACCTTGCCCTTGCGCACATCGTAAGTCTTGATCACTTGCGCTGCCATGGCCAGCGCCTCGGACTTCCGGAGCACGCCATTTTTGGACAGTTTGCCATCCACCGAATGCAAGGTGAGCACAGCATTGTCGGAAAGCGCAAAGCCCGGCACGGCGGCGTGACCCAAGCGCTCTTCCGGCACGAAGGCGGCACCACGGCGGCGGCGCTGGGTTACATTTTCAAAACCGCAAGCGGCACCATCAATAATGACTTGGCCTGCCTTCTTGGCGGAAAGCTCACCCGATAATGCATCAAAGAATTCCGATTGGCCGTTGCCGGCCACGCCAGCGATGGCGACGAGTTCACCGCCTTGCACTTCCAGCGACACATCACGCAAAGCCACTTCGAAGCCATCGGCTTCGGTGCAGAGATGATCGAGATGCAAGCGCACTGGGCCCTTGGGCGGCGCAGAATGGGCGTGAACGGCGGCCACATCAGAGCCCACCATCATGCGGGCCATCGAAGCCGGCGTTTCATTCTTCGGAACGCAGGCAGCGACCACCTTGCCCTGGCGCATGACCGTTGCGGTGTCGCAAAGCTTGCGCACTTCTTCGAGGCGGTGCGAGATATAGAGGATGGCGCAGCCTTCGGATGCGAGGCGGCGCAGGGTGACGAAAAGCTGTTCAGCCTCTTGCGGCGTGAGCACGGATGTCGGCTCATCAAGGATCAGCAGTTTCGGATTCTGCAGCAGGCAGCGGACAATTTCCACGCGCTGGCGCTGGCCGACGGAAAGATCGGCAATAGTGGAAGCCGGATCAACCGGCAGGCCATATTCGCTAGAGAGTTTTTTTACGCGGGCCGAAAGCGTGCTCACATCAAATTTGCCGGGCATGGCGAGGGCGATATTTTCCGCCGCCGTGAGCGCTTCGAACAGTGAGAAATGCTGGAACACCATGCCCACACCGAGTGCGCGCGCTTCCGATGGGCTGGCTATCGTGACGGGCTTTCCCATCCATTCAAAATGGCCTGACGTTGGCTGCAGAGCGCCATAGATCATCTTGACGAGGGTGGACTTGCCTGCGCCATTTTCGCCGAGGAGGGCGTGGATTTTACCTGATTTGAGCGAGAGCGAAACGTTATCATTGGCCCGCAAGGTGCCAAAAACTTTGACAATATTTTTCGCTGCCAGAAGCTCCGTCATGACATCACCTTATCCAGATGCTGCGGTGCGGCAACAGGGAATTCAACAGTTTTCAACATTTGTTGCCATTCCAGCAATTGCACGGCCACGGTGGCGGCGATGACCGGCGGCAGCTTGGAATGGATCGCTTTCGATCCAATCGGGCACACCAGTCGTTCCAGCGCCTCGGCATTGTGGCCAGCTGCGGCGAGGCGTTTGCGGAAGCGCACTGACTTGGTGTCGCTGCCGATCATGCCGACGCGGAAGAAGTGATCCTGCCGCAGAGCGAAATCGGCGATCTCGAAATCCAGATTGTGGTTGTGGGTCATGATCAGGACCAGCCCACCCTCTTTCATTCCATCAAGCCCCCCGGCCCGGCAAATTACATTCTCGGGCACATAGGCTGGGAATGCGCCTTCGCGCTGGTCCCACCAGGTGATCCTAAAAGCAAGTGGAGCGAGCGCCAAAACCAGCGCCCGCCCCACATGCCCCCCTCCCCAAAGGTTTAAATGCGTCAAATCTTCAAGTTCGGCTTCCGCCATCGTCTTCACTTGCGCCATGTCCGCTATCGTCAAACTTTGCAGGCGCAGGCTGACGCGCCCGCCACAGCATTGGCCAAGATCGGGACCAAGTGAGCGCGTCATGGTGCGGATGATGCCGGGCTTGCCCAGCATCGCTTGCGCTTCCGCCATGGCGTGCCATTCCAAGGTGCCGCCGCCGATCGTGCCGGAATAGCCGCGCGGGGTGACCAGCATCTTGGCGCCCGCTTCGCGCGGGGTTGAGCCTTCGGCCTTGGTCACTTCGACCATGACGCAGGGTGCGCCCGACTCCAGAATGCCCGCTGCCTTTGCCCAGATATTCATGCTGCGGCCCCCATGCTCTTCACCGCCTTCATGATCGCCTCTGCGGTGGCGGGCGCATGGAGATCGGGCACCACGCCGGGCCTCAGGCTGGCCACTGCATTCATTACGGCGCACCAAACTGAAACTGGCAAGTTCAACGGCGGTTCGCCCACGGCTTTGGAGCGATAGATGCTGTCTTCCTTGTTGCCTTTGCTTTGATAGAGCACGACCTTGAAATGCTCCGGCACATCCGAGGCGCAGGGAATCTTGTAAGTCGAAGGCGCGTGGGTGCGCAGGCGGCCTTCCGCGTCGAAAACCAGTTCTTCGGTGGTCAGCCAGCCCATGCCCTGCACGAAGCCGCCTTCAATCTGGCCGATATCCAGCGCCGGATTGAGCGAACGGCCGACATCCTGAAGAATATCCACCTTGGTGACTTTCATCTCGCCGGTCAGCACATCGACCAGAACTTCTGAACAGGCAGCGCCATTGGCGAAATAGAAGAAGGGTTGGCCCTTTCCCGATGGCCTGTCCCAATGGATTTTTGGCGTGGCATAGAAGCCGGTGGAGGACAACGAGATGCGCGCGGCCCGCACGGCCTGGGCCAGTTGGGTGAAGCTCATCGCCTTCTTGCCGGCACTCACCACACTGTTTTCAAATTTTACTGCAGCGGGTTTGACCTTCCACAGCTTGGCGGCAAATTCAGTCATGCGCGCTTTGATGGTGTTGGCCGCGTTGAAAGCGGCCATGCCGTTGAGGTCAGTGCCGGAGGATGCGGCGGTGGGTGAAGTGTTCGGCACTTTGTCGGTGCGGGTGGCGGTGATGTTCACGCGCTCCACATCAATGCTGAAAACCTCGGCCACAACCTGCGCCACTTTTTGATAAAGCCCCTGCCCCATCTCGGTGCCGCCGTGATTGAGATGCACGGAACCATCGGTATAGACATGCACCAGTGCTCCGGCCTGGTTCATCTGGGTGAAGGTGAAGGAGATGCCGAACTTCACCGGGGTGAGTGCGAGGCCTTTTTTCAGCCAGCGGCTCTGCTTGTTGAACTTGGTAATCTCCTTGCGGCGCTTGGCATATTGCGAGGTGCGCTCCAGCTCGGACACGAGATTAACGAGCACGTGCTCTTCAATCTTCTGGCCATAGGGCGTGACATCGCGGCCCCGGACGTAGAGATTCTTCTTGCGTAGCTCCAACGCATCAATGCCCAGAGAGATGGCGAGTTGCTCCATCATCGCATCGGCAAAGATGATGCCTTGTGGGCCACCGAAGCCGCGATAAGCAGTGTTGGACACAGTGTTGGTGCGCAGGCGCCGCGTGCCGATGTGATATTCGGGGTAGAAATATGAATTGTCGGAATGGAACATGGCGCGATCACAGATCGCGTCTGACAGATCGGCTGAGTAACCGCAGCGGCCGAAGAGATCGACGGAGACACCCTTGATGCGCAGGTCCTTGCCGACACCCACTTCAAACTCCGCTTCGAAGTCATGGCGCTTGCCCGTCATGATCATGTCGTCGTCGCGGTCGAGGCGGCATTTGGCCGGGCGGTTCAGCTTATAGGCCGTGAGGGCAGCCAGGCACGCCCATTGTGCCGCCTGGCTTTCCTTGCCGCCAAAACCGCCGCCCATGCGCCGGCATTCGCAGGTGACCAGGGCATCATCAATGCCCAGCATATGCGCCACGAGATGCTGCACTTCGGTCGGGTGCTGGGTGGAGCAGTGCACGAACATGCCGCCCTTTTCCTGCGGCACGACGTAAGACACTTGGCCTTCGAGATAGAATTGTTCCTGCCCGCCGATGGTCAGTTTGCCCTTGTGGCGATGCGCAGAGGCTTTCAATGCGCCGGCGAGGTTTTTGCTGTTGAAGGCATAGGGTGGTGAAATATCCTGGGTGCCCATGGCCACCGCGTCGGCCACCGAGACAGCCGGCTTTTCCTTGGCCACTTCAATCACCGCAAGGCGCGTGGCACGGCGCGCGGCATCGCGGGTTTCACCCACGACAGCGAAAATCACCTGGCCATGAAAGGCAATCTCGCCGCGCGCGAGAACGGGATCATCATCCCGGCCCACCGGGCTGCAGCCATTGGTATGCGGAATATCTTCGGCAGTGAAAACCGCCAACACGCCGGGTGCAGCCCTAACAGCGGACAAGTCCAGCTTGGTGATCTTGCCCTTGGCAGCGTCCTTGGCATAGCCGGGGGCTACATGCACCGTGCCTTCGATTTCGGGAATGTCGTCGACGTAATTGGCAAGGCCCTGTACATGAAGATCAGCACTGTCATGCTTCAGCGACCTTCCAACTTGTGCGAGGGGGCGGGCCATCGGCTTCATGCGACCAGAACCCGGGTTTGCGTTTCACCCTGCAATTCCAACAGCGCCTTCTTGAGAAGAGCGGCTGCCGTCTCGCGCCGGTATTCGGCGGAGGCCCGCATATCGGTGAGCGGCGCATAATCATCGAGCGTGATGGACAGCGCTTGCGCAAGTGTTTTGCCGCGCAATGCGTCTTCCGTTTTGGTGGCGCGCTTTGGAGTTGCTGCCATGCCGCCGAAAGCGATGCGGGCTTCGCTGATCACATCGCCATCCAGCGTGAAACGGAAGGCGGCCATGACAGCGGAAATATCCTGGTCGAAACGTTTGGATATTTTGTAGGCCTTGAACTGCTGATTGGCCTTCAGTTTGGGCACATCGATCTGCCAGACCAGTTCGCCGGGCACGCGGTCCTGCTTGCCGTAAGCGATGAAGTAATCTTCTATGGGCATGGCCCGCGTGGCTTCACCGTTGCGCAGGGTGAGCGTGGCGCCGAGCGCGATCAGCATGGGTGGCGTATCACCGATGGGCGAACCATTGGCGACATTGCCGCCAATCGTGCCCGAATTGCGCACCTGAGTTGACCCAATGCGCCGCACAACACTTCCGAAATCTGCTGCGTGCGATGAAAGCGCATTCAGCGCTGCTGTGTAGGTGGCCCCGGCCCCGACAGAAATTCCGTCCCCGCTCACTTTGACTTCGGCAAAGTCAGTGGCGCGGCCTGTATAGATGATCTGCTTTTGTGGGCGCATCAGCTTGGTCACCCAGAGCCCAATATCGGTGGCTCCGGCGACAATGCGCGCTTGCGGATATTTTGCGGCCAAAGTGGCTAGCGCCGCGCCCGATGCGGGGGCAGCGAAGAAGGAGTCTTCGTTGCCGATGAACAGGTCTTCATTGGCGATGGATTGCAAAGCGGCGGCAGCCTGTTTGGCATCGGCGCTGAATTTGTCGGAGAGCTTGTTGCAGGCTTTCAAGCCAGCATCGACGATGGGTTTGTAGCCGGTGCAGCGGCAGAGATTGCCGGCTATAGCCAGCAGAATATCATCCCGCGAAACATTCTGTTTCTGGTGGCCCAGCGCAAACAGCGACATTACAAAGCCCGGTGTGCAGAAGCCGCATTGCGAACCGTGGGTTTCCACCATGGCGGCCTGCACAGGATGCAGCTTGCCGCCCTCGGCGAGGTCTTCGACGGTGATCAGTTCCTTGCCGTGGATCTGGCCCAGAAAAAGGATGCAGGCATTGACGGCCTTGTACTGCACGCTGCCATTCACCAGGTCGCCCAGCACCACGGTGCAGGCGCCGCAATCGCCTTCATTGCAGCCTTCCTTGGTGCCGCGCGAACGCTCGGTGAGGCGCAGGTAATCCAGCAGCATCGTATCGGGTACGAAATTTTCCACCTGCACCATTTTGCCACGCCGCAGGAAGGAGAGCGCCATTACGAGCCCCGATAGGTCGAATAGCCGAAGGGCGAGAGCAGGAGCGGCACATGATAATGTGCGCTTGCGTCGGAGATGCCAAAAGAGATCGGAATCACATCAAGGAACAGCGGCTCGGGCAGTTCGATGCCTGAAGAACGCAAATAATCGCCGGCATGAAAGCGCAACTCATATCGCCCGGTGCTAAGATCGTCGCCTTCGAGAAGCGGCGCATCGGCGCGGCCATCATCGTTAGTGGTGATCACCTTGACACGCTCGCCGCCGCGCCACACTTCAATGGCCAAGCCCGCCGCTGGCTTGCCTGTTGCGGTATCCAACACATGGGTCGTCAGTCTTCCCATTCCGTCAGGTCCATTCCCGTCAAAACGGAAGAATCTTAACACGCGGGAATTGTTCTCAAAAGTACAAAATGGAAGTGCTCCTGTTCACTTTTTGAGAACAGCATTCATTTTAGGCAATTGCGCAGTCATGATGTCTAGAAATGCATCAACCGCAGGGCGGTTGCGCAAGCCGCGGCGCTTGATGACTGCGAACTCGTCACGCGCCAAACCCTTGTCCGTCAAGGGGATTGCCACCAGAGTGCCCTGCCGCAAATCTGTCTCGATGCCGATGGGCGGCTGGAAGGCGATACACTGGTTCAAACGCGCCATGGTTGCCATCAAACGCAACGAATTGCACTCCATCACCCGGGCACCATGGGGCATTTTCGTGCGACGGCGTAATGTATGTTCCAATATAGCGCGTAGGCTGATGTCATTGGAGGGCCAGGCCACAGCATGTTCCATGCATTGGCCAAGGGTCAGGGTTTTCGCCTTGGCCAGCGCATGATCGGGCGACATGACGGCACAGACTTTCAAGGCCGCCCCTGTCACGACTTCCAGATTGCGCAATTGCTTCGGGTTGAAGGTGAAACCCACTTCGGCGCGGTGGTCATGCACCATTTCGGTCACCGTCTCGGAACCCGCCACGCTCACGCTGAAGGTGATGCCGGGATAGGTGGTCGCATAAGTCTGCAGCAATTCCGGCAGCAAAGAGACCGAGACCGATTCCACCGAAGCGATGCGCAAGTGCCCCTGGCGAAGACCATTCAAGGCATCAAGCCGCTCAATGATGTTCTCAAGGCTGTGCCGCGAGGCACGCAGGCCCTGCAGCAGAATCTCACCGGCAGGCGAGAGGGAGATGTTGCGGCCATCGCGGTCCAGCACGGCGGTGGCCAATTCGGATTCCAGCAGTTTGAGCTGGCGGCTGATGGCCGAGGGCGCAACGTTGAGCCTACGCGCCGCCTCGCGCACCGAGCCGGTTTCCGCCACGGCGAGGAAATAACGATAGGCAATGTCGAGGAATGAAGCAGGCATGGGCAAAGCATAAGCGGGATTTGCAGTGCGCGTCACCACCGCTCTTGTCCACCGCGCATCGCTTGCAATCTTTGCGGCGGCGGAGACTTGCTCTATGCTTCTGATCCTCTTGGGGAGAACAAGGTCATGTTAATCAGGGAAGGCGTGGAGCGGGACCAGGCCATCGATATCAGGCTGGCCTGCGTGCTGGGCTGCGTGGCTGGGGCGATGAATGCGGCGGCGTTTTTCGCAGTCGGGTTCTTTTCCGCCAACATGACGGGCAATCTTTCCAGCCTGTCAGAGAAAATAGCTTCCGGCGAATATGCGTTAGCGTCATTCTTCCTTTCGATCCTAATGGCTTTCATTTTCGGCTCGCTGTGTTCGTCCTCGTTGATCACGGCAGGGCGCAGAAAGACGCGCAAAATTTATGCCTATGCTTTGGTGCTCGAAGCTTCACTTATTGCTCTGGTCGGCGGATCGGACCTGTGGGCCAACAGGGATTGGCGGGTCTCGATCATCGTGCTGGGGCTGGCCTTTGCCATGGGTTTCCAGAATGCCATCAGCACGCTGATCTCGTCAGCCCGGGTGCGCACCACGCATGTTTCCGGCCTGATCACTGATATTGGGATTGCGGCCTCGAGTTTTCTGATGGGCAAACATGAACTCCGGGGCATCAATGCCTCAAACCTGCAGCTGCAGCTCATCACTGTGGGGTCTTTTTTGGTGGGTGGCGTGATGGGCGTGCTGCTTTACCGGGTGATGGGCGGCTATCTGCAACTGATCACCGCGCTGGCGCTGCTCACGCTTTCGCTGCTCACAATCACCAATCCGGACACCCCAGCGCATGACCGCGCCAAGGGCTGACTGAAGCCTCAAGCTTTGCCTTGGTAACAGCCCGCAGAGTGGCTTGATTTTGACCCGTTTCCGGCGCAAAAGGCCGCAAGCAAGCGCGATTTCCGGCCCGGCACCCGTCTGGCCGATGGGAAATCGCGCCGTTTAATTGAACTGGCGCCTGTTCCCGCCGTTAAAGTTTCTGACTTTGCCGGAACAAGCGTTTTTAAGGATTCTGAATGGCCAAAGAAGAACTTCTCGAATTTGAAGGCACGGTTGCCGAACTGCTGCCCAACGCCACGTTCCGGGTGAAGCTGGATCACAACGGCCACGAGATCATCGCGCATACATCCGGCAAAATGCGCAAGAATCGCATCCGCGTTCTGGCCGGCGACCGGGTGATGGTCGAAATGACGCCCTATGATCTGACCAAGGGCCGCATCAATTACCGGTTCAAATAAAACATGAGCGACGACAAGGCACGTCTGGTTCTGGCCAGTGGTAGCCCACGACGACTGACGCTGCTGGACCGCATCGGGCTGGCGCCTGATCTGCTCAACCCTGCCGACATCGATGAAACGCCGTTGAAGCGCGAAAGCCCGCGCAAGCTTTCTGTGCGCCTGGCCGAAGCCAAGGCCAGAAAGGCGAAAGACGCGCCGCAGGTCAAAGCTTTGGGCCGCAACACCTATATTCTGGCTGCCGATACGGTGGTGGCGTTGGGCCGGCGCATCCTCCCGAAAGCCGAAACCTATCAGGACGCCAAGGACTGTCTCACGCTACTGTCTGGCCGTTCGCACTGGGTCTACTCCACCGTCTCGCTTATCGCGCCCGATGGCCGGCAGACCACGCGCACCAGTGAGACAAAAGTGCGCTTCAAGCGCCTCTCGCGCGAAGATCTCGACAGCTATCTGAAGAGCGAAGAATGGAAAGGCAAGGCCGGCGGCTACGCCATCCAAGGCCGCGCCGAAGCCTTTGTGCGCTATCTCTCCGGCTCGCATGCCGCCGTGGTTGGCCTGCCGCTGAATGAAACCGTGTCGCTTCTGCAGGGTGCCCGCTATCCCGTCTATGAGCACTGGATGGCGAATCCTCCCGAGGGTTTCTGAGGCGTGGCGAAAGTCGTCACTTTTCCAAGGCCCCGGCCCTGCCCCATCTGTAACAAACCGGCCGGGCCGAAACATCATCCTTTTTGCTCAGACCGCTGCCGCGAGGTGGACCTGAACCGCTGGCTGGGCGGGCAATATGCCATCCCTGCAGTGGAGAATGACGAAGAAGATTCAGGCCCTTCGCAAGGCGATTGAAAGATGGGTTGCAAGGCCTGTGCGCCTCGCCTATAGGGGGCCCGCGCGCTTCCAAAGCGCCGTGCCCAGGTAGCTCAGTTGGTAGAGCAGCGGATTGAAAATCCGCGTGTCACTGGTTCGATTCCGGTCCTGGGCACCACTTATTTCTCACATCATTTTGAATTTGGATCACTGCCGCAGCTGCGGTGGGACGCAATTCATCTGCCCGGCATTGTGGTATGTTTAAAATTCGGACCAGTCATCGCCCGCAAGCTTGTGTGCGACTCCTGTTCCTGTGCGCTGCAGCGGGATGAACTTTTCGGGGCGCACGGACGCGGTCTTTTTGGTGTTTGACGGTGATTTTGAATCTTCTCTGCTGATCGCGGACGAAGCGGTCGTTGAAAAGCGCGAAACCAGCTTTGCCAATTCAACGGTCTGCTCAGTCAGCATGCGTGTTGCTGCCGTGGTTTCTTCCACCATAGCTGCATTTTGTTGCGTGGCCTTATCCATATTGTCGACAGCCGCATTGACTTCCTGAAGGCCGGAGGCCTGTTGCTCGGCGCTCTGGGCAATCTCTGAGATGACTGTATTGATTTCTCCTACGCGTTCGATGATGGAACGCAATGAATCGCCGGTTGCTGTTACAAGACCGACACCCTCCTCCACCGAATCTTGCGACGAAGACAAAATGACCTTGATCTCTTTCGCGGCACCCGCCGATCTTTGAGCCAGCGCGCGCACTTCCTGAGCCACAACTGCAAATCCGCGACCGGCATCGCCCGCGCGCGCCGCCTCAACGCCGGCATTCAGGGCAAGAAGATTTGTCTGGAACGAGATTTCGTCAATCATCCCGATAATCTGTGTGATTTTTTTGGAGCTTTCCTCGATGCGATGCATCGCGTCGATGGCATGCGCAACCACTTCACCGCTTTTGTCAGCGTCAACTTTGGCCGATTGAACCACTTCTCGTGCACGGACCGCCCCACTCGCAGTAATCCGCACCTTGTCGGTGATCTGCGCGACGGCGGCAGCGGTTTCCTCAAGGGTTGCCGCCTGGCTCTCGCTCCTGCGCGACAGATCACCTGAAGCTTCAGCAATTTCCCCGGTACCGGACATGATGCTTTCAGCACCAAGCTTCACATTTGAGATCAATTCCTGCAGGGCGTCGATGGTCTTGTTATAGTTTTGACGAAGAACGTCCAAAGATTCCGCAAACGGGGTTGTCAGCTTGCACGTCAGGTCGCCGGCCGACAGCCGATTGAGAGCCTCACCCATTTCTTCAATCACGCGCTTGTTCTCTGCCTGATTGGCCGCCACGGCATCAGCCTGCTGTTTCATAATTGTAAGTGTGCCAGTTTTTTCAATGTCACTGGCCCTGATTTTTTGGGATTGGCTTTTGAACACCGCAAGCGCGCGCGCCATCACGCCAATTTCATCCTTCCTGTCCTCGTAGGGAATTGCAATTTCAATATTTCCCTGAGACAGCACTTCCATCGCCCGGGAAAGCCTGGTGATGCCCTGCACGATGATTTTTTGACCGAGAAAACTCAGAAGACCGATCATTGTCAGGATGACCGCGAAAACTCCGATGATCAAATTCATGCCCCGGTCGGCGCCACTCTTGCTCAAGCTTTCACTGGCAGCGATGTCGTTGTTGATAAAGTATACGGAGGACTCTACGGTAGACTCCAGACCATAGAAGGCGGTCATGGCCTTATTGATATCTTCGTCTTTGCTGGACGCGTTGCTGACCACTGCGGGAAGCGCTTCGGTCTCCAAAACTTTCCAAAATACATCTCCCTTGCTGTGCAGGGCGGCGAAGAATTCTTTCCACTGTGGAATGTCGGCCTTGCCACGCTGCTTCATGACCTCGTCCCAAAGGGCGAGACGGGTGGTAAAGTCCTTGTGGAGCTGAGCCACCTTGTCGCGTGCTGCAGGTATTTTATCCGCAGGGGTGATGTCCAACGCGTGGATAATCAGCATGGCCTGATACGGCGTCAGCGGTGGTGGCAAGATATCGGCGATGAGATCCTTGCCCTCAGCAATCTTTGAGTAGTTGTCGCTGCCAATCCTGTAGGTGTTATCGATCTGATACATCGCAACCCCTGCCACAATGATGCCGGCAATTATGGAGCTGGCTCCGAGCAGCATGCCGCGCCGAATGCTGAAAAAACCAAGTTGCGTTTTTTGATCGTAGGTTTCGGAGGTTGCATATTGCATTTGGCCATCTCTTTTGGTGCTGAATCCCGCGGTGTGTGATGCTTGGCAAAGCTTAAGTGAAGCTGTTGCAACCTGATTTATAAGGAGAATGTACGCTTATGCACATTTGCTGGACCCCGCACTTTGCTAATGACAACTAGCAAAAGTTTGAAAGTTGGAAGCCGTTGTCAGCCATGCGATCGAAAGAATATTGAATGCCAAAAAGCGTCAGGACGGCGTTGGACAATCGACTGCTTCGCGCACTTCCAAAAGCAGATCTCGAGGCCATGTATCAGCATTTTGAATGGGTCGATTTGAACAGCCACGACGTTCTTCATTCCCAAGGCCAAACCATCAGGCATATCTATTTTCCAGTCTCCGGCATCTGCTCGGTTCTCGCTCTCTGCAACGATGGCACGCGTATTGAAACCGGGCTCATCGGGCGTGAAGGGCTGATCGGCGCTTCATTGTGCTTCGCAGTGACAGATGCACCCTTTGAGGTTGTAGTCCAGGTTCCGGGACGGTCGATCAGAATCGCTGAACGCGCCTTTCTCGAGACCTTCAACTCCAGTGTTGAAACGAGAACTGCAATCCTCCGCTTTGTTTACACTCTCATGGTGCAGACCGCACAAACGGCATTGGCGAATGGGCGCATGACAATCCAACAGAGGCTCGCGCGTTGGCTTCTCATGTGCCAGGACAGGTTGGATACTGCGGAATTCGTCATCACCCATGAGTTCTTGTCGCAGACTCTTGCTGTGCGCCGGGCGGGCGTCACGGTTGCCTTGCAGGTTCTGGAAGGCCAGAATGCCATCAAATCCATGAGGGGCAAAGTGCGGATTCTTGACCGCCCATCGCTGTTGAAAATTGCGGGTGGCGCCTATGGCGTGCCCGAGAATGAATATCAAAGATTTTTTTGAGCATTGGGCAAATGAGAAAATCAAGACTGTACCGCCGAAGCAACCCTTTCCTGGGGTGGCGTGGCAAATTGGGTGGGTAGCGGACGATGACCCGCGCGCCTAAGCCCGGCGTCACTGCTCACAGCGAGCCAAAATCCCGGCGAACCTATTGGTTTGAGATCGCCTGGAATCTGGCAGCAGTTGCACTTTTTTTGATTGTAGTGATTGCGTTGCTCTGGCCCAATTTGGAGGCAACCCTGAGATCCTATTTCAGGGGCTGATGCATGACGCCAGGCGCGCCACCGTGATGGGCCGCATGAAACGCTATTGGCCTTGCGTCAGAGCGGAACGGTGATTGTGGCCTGGAGGCTCTGGCTCTGGATCGATGCACCGATGCCGCCATAACTGCCGTCAACGCCCAAAGTGAGTCCGTGTGCGCCACGCCAATTCAATCCGGCATTGACCTTTCCTGCCAGACCCTGTGTGTCGTTGAACCCGGCCAGAACCCCGTTGCCAAAGGCATAGTCGGCCTCGCCTGCAAGATAAGGCGTCAACACCGCGCCATTGCCCAACTCCCAACTATGGGAGATGCGCAGGCCGGGTGAGATTAGACCCACGCCCAGAGACTGGGCCGCATGCGGCACCACCGCGTTGTCAGTATAGGCGGCCTGCCATTCAAACAAGCCCGAGCCACGCACGAATGGCGTCATGGAAAGTGCGCCACCAGCCAACTCATAAGAAGCGGTGACGCTGGTGCCAAGACGTTACGCGGTGGTGGAGCCTGCCACGGCAATGGCGCTGATGTCATAGCCCAGCAGCGTGCCATAGACCCGCGTGTCACTGGTTCGATTCCGGTCCTGGGCACCATTTATTTCGCAGTCATCTGTTCGAACAGGACGCCGATTTCTTTTTCGCCTGCGCCGGCTGCGATGGACTTATCCATGAGCGCCAGCAGCGAATCGAGATGGGCGACATTCGCACCCGCCGTGCGGCATTCTTCGACGATTTTGATGGCCGCGCCGCGCCATACATTCATGGTGGCGCCCAGGCCTTCGTCATAGCTGCGCGTTATGGTTTGATCAGCGAGGATGGCCATTTCGCGGCCCAGATTGCCGCTGCTTAAGTAACGCAGATTGTAATCGCTCCACGCCCTGAGATCGACGCCGGAGCTTGCGCACATGGCAGCACCTTGCAGGAGCGACAGATAACAACCGAGCGAAAATGAATCATGCGCCTTGGCGAAGGATGGCGCTGCCCCGTGCGATGCGCCGACGTGATAGACATTTCCGGCCATGGCGCGGAGCGTAGCGGCGTGCTCATTGAAAACTTCCGGCGGGCCCGAACAGACCAGATTGGCGCGCGCTTCCAATATGTCATCGGGATAGGCCAGGATCTGGCCATCGAGATAGCGCACGCTCGCCGCTGCCATCCGAGACGCCAATTCGCGCGATTCTGCCGAGGTGATCGTGCTGAGCTGGATGAGTGTTCGCCCCGCCGCTGCCGCAATGGCCTTGCCGTTCAACACGCTCATGCATGCAGCGTGATCGGACAGGCACATGATCGTCACCGGAGACGCGCCGATGGCGGCGGAGAGATCTGGTATAAAAGTCGCGCCCTGTTCCACCAGTGCTTCAGCTTTATCGGGGCTTCGATTCCACACTGTGACGGGCAAGCCGCGTTTGAGCAGCCCATTCGCGAGTGCGCCGCCCATCGCACCCAGCCCCAGAACAGTAACGGCACTGTGTTGCGGTTCAGCCATCGCTACCCCTCCGCTTGGATCGTGCGCCCCCTGCCGACAATCCTGCCGTCAGGACCAAGCTGCCTTTATTTTTCGCTTTTCACAAGGCCGGAGCCGGTGATTACGAAACCTTGACCGGCAGCCCGGTTTTCCAGCTTTGCGTGGCAGCTTCGGCCAGTTTCTGCGCCTGCAGGCCGTCAAAGCCGCTGGGCTTGGGGTCGCGGTTACCGGTTTCAACCGCATTGATGAACAGGTTCAGCTCATTGGTGTAGGCTGGCAGATAGCGCTCAAGGAAGAAGTTCATGATCGGGTCGGTCTTGTAACCTTCGGCCGTCTGCAATTCGACCGTGGTTTCATGCATGTTCTTGGCATGGATCATGCCTTTCGAACCATGCACTTCCAGGCGCTGGTCATAGCCATAAGTGGCGCGGCGTGAATTGGTGATCACCGCGATGCGGCCGGATTTGGTCTGCATCTGCACGGCTGCCGTGTCGACGTCTCCGGCTTCACCGATCTTCTTGTCCACCAGAGCCGCACCCAGTGCACTCACCGAGACGAACTCTTCGCCCATCAGGAAGCGTGCCAGGTCAAAGTCATGGATCATCATGTCGGCGAAAATGCCGCCTGAGCCCTTCACATATTCGGCCGGTGGCGGAGATGGATCGCGGCTGATCACGGTAATGAGTTCGATATCGCCGACAGCACCGGCGCGGATGCGCTTTTCAGCGGCGGCAAAGCTCGGGTCAAAGCGGCGGTTGAAGCCGATCATCAAGGTCGACTTGTTCTTCTCGATAACTTTCAGCGTCTCTTCAATCTTGGCCACGCTGAGCGAGACCGGCTTTTCGCACATGATCGCCTTGCCGGCATTAGATGCGGCCTGGATCTGTTCTGCATGGAAACCGGTGGGCGAGCCGATCAGTACGGCATCCACATCAGAGGCCTTCATGATCTCTTCAACGCTGGCAACCTTGGCGCCATATTGGGCGGCCAGGTCCTGCGCGGCCTGCGGCACGGCATCGGCAATGTAAGCGAGCTGGGCCTTGGAATTGCTTGCAATGGTCTTGGCATGCACTTTGCCAATGCGGCCTGCGCCAATGACACCAAATCTGATCATTTCATTCTCCCTGGAAGGGCTCCGCTTTGCTCTCATTTGCAGCGAAAGGCAATTCTGGGATTTCACTTATCGCCGCGCGCTGAATTGGCTAAAACATCCGTATGTCTCATACTTACGCCTTTGCGCCCGCACCCGTCGCCACCCTCGCCATTTTGGGAACAGACAAGCTGTTTCCGGTGTCTCGCATTTTCTGCGTGGGCCGGAACTATGATGAGCATGCCCGCGAAATGGGCCACACGGGCGAACGCGAAGCGCCGTTCTTTTTCATGAAACCGGCGGATGCGATTGTTCCGGTTGGGCAGCCCATTCCCTATCCTTCAGAGTCGCAGGATGTGCATCACGAAGTGGAACTGGTGGTGGCGCTGGACAAAGGCGGCGTGAACCTGACTGTGGTGCAGGCGCTGGACCATGTGTTCGGCTATGCCGTGGGCATTGATCTCACGCGGCGTGACCTGCAGGCGGTGGCAAAGAAGCAGAGCCGCCCGTGGGAAACCGCGAAATCATTTGCAGCATCCGCTCCCATTGGCCCGCTTACGCTGGCCAGCGCCTGCGGGCATTTGTCGTCAGGCGAAATCTGGCTCGATGCCGATGGCGCAAGGCGGCAGACCGGAGATTTGAAAGACATGATCTGGAACGTGCCAGAGATCGTGGCGCAGCTTTCAAAGTATTTCACCTTGAACGCCGGCGACGTCATCATGACCGGCACGCCCGCCGGCGTGGGCCCGGTGCAGCGTGGCATGAAGTTGACCGCCGGGATCGCCAAGCTGGCGCCCATTGCGTTTGAGGTGCGTTAGCTCGCCTTGCCCTTCGGGCCTTTGTAAGGTTCGAAGCCGCCTTCTTTGCCTTTGAATTTCGGTTTGCCCTTGAATTTCGGCTTGCCGCCGAAAGGCTTCTTGCCTTCATGCGCAGGCTTTGCGTCGAAGCCGTGTGGCTTCTTGTTTTCGTAAGGTTCCTTGCCTTCACGGCTTGGCTTTGCCTCGAAGACATGAGGTTTCTTTGCCTCGTAATTCTCCTTGCCTTCGCGGCGTTCGAAGCTGCGCTTGCGCTCAGATTTTGGCGCTTGCGCCGGCATGACGCCATCGAGCCTGGAAATCGTCACGTCATCCTTGTCGGCGATCACCATGGCGGCAGCAAATTTATCCGCCGCGTGGGCAGCGATTTCAAAGCGCGTTTCATTTTCATTGATGCGGATTGCGCCGATGTCCGGCTTGGTCACATGGCCGCGGCGGCAGATCATCGGCAGCAGCCATTTCGGATCGGCATTGTTCTTGCGGCCAATATCGAGACGAAACCAGGTATATTCGCGCGGGCCAGAGCCACGCTCTTCTTTGCGGCGCAAAGACTTGGGCTCGCGGAAGTCGTTGCGGGACGCACGATTGTCACCGGGGCCTGGATCAAACACATCTTCAGCGGCAGGCAGGCGCGAACGGTAGATGCGCACCAGTGCTGCTGCCACTTCTTCTGGCTGCCTGTTTGCGAGAACTGCACGCGCCATTTCCAGATCTTCCTCGCTGTTCACAGCTGTCAGGATCGGGTCCTGCAACATGCGCTGCTGGTCGAGCTTGCGGATGTCTTCGGCCTGTGGCGGGCCGCTCCAGACCGGGTTGACCTTGGCTGTGGCCAAGAGCTGCTCGGCCCTGCGGCGGCGCGACAAAGGCACCAGCAGAACCGAAACGCCCTTGCGCCCGGCGCGGCCGGTGCGGCCGGAGCGATGCTGCAAGGTTTCGGCATCGTTCGGCAGATCAGCGTGGATCACGAGATTCAAGTTGGGCAAATCGATGCCGCGTGCGGCCACATCAGTGGCCACGCAGACGCGAGCGCGGCCATCACGCAAAGCCTGCAAAGCGTGGTTGCGTTCCGCCTGGCTCAACTCGCCCGAGAGATTGACCGCCGCAAAGCCGCGTTCAGAAAGCGTGGCGTGCAGATGGCGCACATGATCGCGGGTGTTGCAGAACACGATGGCCGATTGTGATTCCACAAAGCGCAACACGTTGACGACGGCATGTTCCACTTCATTCGGTGCCACGCGCATGGCGCGGTATTCAATATCGGCATGGGCGCGCTCGGAACCCTTGGCCTCGATGCGCAAGGCATCGCGCTGGTATTTCTTGGCCAGCAAGGCGATGGGCTTCGGCATGGTGGCTGAGAACATCAAAGTCTGGCGCGTCTTCGGCGTGGCTTCGAGGATGAATTCGAGATCTTCGCGGAAGCCGAGGTCGAGCATCTCATCGGCTTCGTCAAGAACGACGGCCTTCAGCTCATCAATCTTCAGCGCGCCGCGTTCAAGATGATCGCGCAGGCGGCCCGGCGTGCCGACAATGATATGCGCGCCATCATAAAGGCGGCGGCGTTCGCGGCCCGGGTCCATCCCGCCCACGCAGGAGAGAATGCGGGCACCCGTGTGGGCGTAAAGCCAGGTGAGTTCGCGTTCGACCTGCATCGCCAATTCGCGCGTCGGCGCCACGATCAGCGCCAGTGGATCAGCTTCCTGCTCAAAGCGCAGATTTTCGCCGAGCAAGGTGGAGGCAATGGCTAAGCCGTAAGCCACCGTCTTGCCGGAGCCGGTCTGGGCGGAAACCACCATGTCACGGCCCGTGGCGCGCGCTTCAAGAACGGCGAGCTGAACGGCGGTGGGGTCTTCGTAATTGCGCTCAGTGAGGGCGCGGGCAATAGGGGCTGGTGTAATGGGAAATGGCAAGGGCGCGTCTTTTCAAAAGGGGAATGAGCGCCGCGCTTACAGCTTTTGCGCCGGAAATGCCACACGGCTGATATTACAGTGTGGTAGCCGCAGATCCCACGCTTTCCGCACCATCGAAGGTGAAAATACCGCCCGTCGCATAGGCCGCTTCATCAGACGCGAGATAGACATAAAGCCCCGCCAGTTCTTCCGGTCGGCCATGCCGGCGCATGGGGATGATGTCGTTCACCCGCTTCAGCATTTCCGGGCTGTATTCGGCATCCTGCATCGGTGTGGATGTATAACCGGGATTGACCGCATTGACGCGCACCTTGGGGGCCAGCTCGATCGCCATGGTGCGCATCATCGCCAGAACGGCACCCTTGCTGGCATTGTAATCGGAATAGTGGCGATAGCCGACGACGCCGGCAGTGGAAGCGGTGATCACGATGGCACCACCATCGGCCTTCATCATGTGTCTGGCGGCCAGTTGGCTGGGATAGAACACGCCATGCACATTGACGCGCATCACCCGGTCAAAATCGGCGCGGTCAATGTTGAGGAAATCCTTCCGGATCGAAATGCCGGCATTGGGGATCATCACATCGAGTCCGCCCAGGGCGGCCACCGAGCGAGCGAAGGCCGCGTCGACTTCCCCCGGCTCCGCTACATCGGCGCAAATCACGTCTGAAAGTGCTGGCAACTCCGCCTTGATCTTTGCAGCGTTATCCGGGTTGCGGCACCAGATGCAGACCTTTGCACCCTCGTCCAGAAAGCGCTTGGCAATGGCCGCACCAATTCCAGTGGAGCCCCCGGTGACGATAACACGTTTTCCAGCCAGCCGTTGCATGTGCCGCCTCCCTAAATCGAAAAACCCGGCGGCACCGGATCAAACATCCGCAACAGCTGGGTGCCAAAGCGGCTTTCAATACTCGCTGTCAATCCGGGCTTGGCCGCTTCCGTCACTTTGATGTCGAGACCAAGCGCATCGAAAAGTTTGCGCAATTCCGCTGCCTTGGGCGAAAACACTTCCACACCCACAAGCTTGCCGCCGCGCGGCGCTGTCTTGGCTGGGTGCTCGCTGTCCTGCCAATCGATGAAGAAGGGTACCAGCGCGCCGAAGCCATGATCGTTGATGCCAAAGCATGTCCAGCCCAGCCAATTGCCATTGGGCAGGGTTCTTCCACCCGACACCAGATCACTGTGCGCCAGCCCGGCCGCGACGGCTTTGCTGCGCAAGGCTTCAAGATCCATCCCCCCGATCGCCCAATGATAAAGTCCATGTCCCGAAACACCTCTCAGTTCCGGATACAGGTTGCTTTCCGGCTGGCCCGGGTCGCGGCCCAGAATTTCGAGATAGGTCGTGTCCGAGAGCGAGAGCAGCCGGTTGGCCGTGCCGCCGCCGGGATGCTCTCCGCCATAGGCAGATGGGACATCCATCGTTTCAGCGAAAATGCGTTCGCCTTCGGCCAGATCGGCACAATACCAGACAAGATGATCAACGCGCATGTTCAAAAACTGGCACAGAGATCGGCAGGAGTCCATTGGAACTCACCAGGCGTGGCCAATTCATTTCCGCCGCGCGGTGCTCCCCCGCTCGAGAATCTTGTAGCCCATATCCACGCGCCTCGGCGCAGTGACACGGCTCTTTTCAATTTTGGCGAGCACCGCTTCGGCCGCCATTTTCCCGATGTCGTAGCGCGGCGTGGCCACCGTGGTGATCGGCGGGGAGGCATAGGCCGCGAATTCGAGATCATGAAATCCAATGATCGAAATTTTCTCCGGAACGCTGATGCCAAGCTCGCGGCATTTCATCACCGCCCCCATGGCCAGATTGTCGTCGATGCAGAACAGTGCGTCCGGCATGGCGCCACCCTTCACCATGTCGGCCAGAATGGCGGAACCAAGTGCAATCGTGCTGGGCAGCGGCTTTGAAAAAATCAGATGATCGTGCGCAATGCCCGCCTGCGTCATCGCGGATTGGTAGCCTTCGAGGCGCGCGGCGGCGCGGATATCCATGCTGCCCATCACAAAGCCAACCTGGCGGTGCCCCAGATCCAGCAGGTGTTGCGTCGCCGCCCGGCCCGCAGCGACATGCGACAGGCCGATATTCACATCCACCGGGTCATCCGAGAGTTCAAAGGTTTCGACCACCGGAATCTTTGCTTGCTTGAGCAAGCGCCTGGTCATCGGCGTGTGGTCCACGCCAACAATCACGATGGCTTCGACACGCTGGCCCAATAGAGTGCGCACCGCCTTTTCTTCCTCGATGGCGGAATAGCGGCTGTTGACCACCACGACCTGAAAGCCGGCATTGGGAAACACTTCATGCAGGGCGCGCAGATAGTCGGCAAAGATCACATTATAGAGCGTGGGCACGATGACGCCCACAGAGTGGCTACGTGCCGATGCCAGCCTGCTGGCCGCGAGATTGGGCACATAGGCCAGCTTTTCCACCGCAGCGTCAATCCGCTGCCGGAGTTCAGGAGAAACCACATCGGGGTCACGCAGCGCGCGTGAAACCGTGATTGGGCTCACATTCGCCAGACGGGCCACATCATCCAATGTCTTGCGTTTTCTCGTGATGGCACTCTCCCCACCTGCCGTCTACTGGTCAGACCATAGGCTGATGCACCGCAAAATCCAATACATTTGACAGCGCTGTCATTTCGCGTATGGTCCCAGCCTGCCTGAGCAAACATAATCAGCCGAGAACAATCTCGCGGGCTCTGGCAGCGTGACCCGGAATCAGCCGGAGCGCAGTTTCGGGAGGAACTAAATGGCACTTTCATTCAATACGCGCTGGTTGGTGGCCGCTGGCCTGTCGACCTCTATGTTCACTGCGCTTGCAACATCGGCTCATGCAGCGCCGGAAGTTGTTGCCGGGCCGGCAGCTCAGGCGGAATGCTTCGCACCCTGGGCCGCTGATACTAAATTCTTCAAATTCCCCAAGAAGGCCGGGCCTTATCGTATCGCTCTGGCCAATGGTTACATCGCCAACACCTGGCGCATCCAGATGGTGCAAACCGCCAAGGCCTATGCTGCCCAGAAAGACGTGGCGGCCAAGCTGAAGGAGTTCAAGGTGGTTTCCACCGGTGAAGACGTGCCGGCGCAAATCTCCGCCATCAACAACTTCATTGACTCCGGCTATGACGCCATCGTCGTCAACGCCCAGAACCCGACTGCCTTCGCGCCCGTCATCAAGCGCGCCAAGGAAGCCGGCGTGGTGCTCGTTGCCTTCGACAACATTCTGGACACCCAGGATGCGATCAATGTGAACGTGGACCAGAAGGGCCTTGGTGTTCTCTGGGCCAATTGGCTGATCAAGAATGTGCCGAATGGCGGCAAGGTGCTTGAAGTGCGCGGCGTGGCCGGCACCTCGGTTGATACCGACCGCCACAACGGCATTCACGAGACCCTCGATGCCTCCGGCAAGAAGTGGGAAGTGACAGAAGTTGTCGGCAAGTGGGATGACGGTGTTGCCCAGAAGGCCGCTGCTGACGCCATTGCCACCAATGGTCCCTTCGATGGCTATACGGCACAGGGTGGCGACACCGGCGTGGTGCAAGCCATGATCGACGCCAAGCAGAAATTCGTGCCATTCGGCGGTGAAACCGAAAACGGCTTCCGCAAGTTCTGCTCGGAACATGCTGGCGACGGCCTGAAGTGCTCGTCTGCCGGCACCGGCCCTGCCCAGGTTGCCGTGGCCATCAAGACGGCCATTGCTGCTCTGGAAGGCGAAGTTGTTCCGCAATCGGTGAAGCTGCCACTGGCCATCGTGGAAGACCCGAACTTCAAGGCCGGCACGGACTTCTTCCCTGACCAGTCCAACAACTTCTTCGTGGGCAATTCCTTCCCCACCTGCGGCATCAACTTCTCTGCCCAGGAAATCATGGGGCAGACCAAAGAAAACCAGTAAATCTGGTTTTACTCCCGGGGCGCGTCGTGGAAGCAATTCCACGGCGCCCCTTTTGATCTGCTGGAGGTCGTTTGACGGATTCTGTTCCCCTGTTGCATCTGGAAGGCGTGTCGAAACGCTATGGTGGTGTGCGTGCGCTTGAAAAGGCTGGTCTGGATATATGGCCGGGCCGCATCCATGCCATTCTGGGTGAGAATGGTGCTGGCAAATCCACTCTCATCAAAGTGATTGCTGGCGTGGTGGCACCGGATGAGGGCAGCATGGCGCTGGATGGCAAGCAGGTTTCCTTTGCCTCGCCCGCTGAAGCCAATGCTGCCGGGATCGTCTGTATCTTCCAGGAACTTTCGCTGATCCCAGAATTGTCGGTGGCCGATAACATCATCATCAGCAATCCGCCCAAGCGCTTTGGCTTGATTGACCGCAAGAAGCAGCGCGCCTTGGCGGAAGAAGCTTTAGCGCAGGCCGGAGCTGAAGGCATTCACCCGCTGGCTTTGGTGAAGGATCTGCCTTTGTCGCGCCGGCAGATGGTGGAAATTGCCAAGGCCCTGGCGCGCAAGCCGAAGCTGCTGATCCTTGATGAAGCCACATCGGCGCTCACCGCGTCGGACGTTGAAAAGATTTTTGCCGTTCTCAAGCGCCTACGTGGCGAAGGGCTGGCGCTGCTTTATATTTCGCACCGCATGCATGAAATCGCCGAACTGGCGGATGAATGCACGGTGTTCCGCAACGGCCAGAAAATTTCCACTTACAAAGCCGGCACCAAGACCAATAACGAAGTGGTGGAGCTGATGATCGGGCGTGAATACAAGAATGTGTTCCCCGAAAAGCTCAAGGTTGCTGCCGACAGCAAGGCGCCTGCGCTGGCGGTGAATAATCTTTCGTGGACGGGCCGGCTGGACAAGGTTTCAATGGCGGTGCGCCCCGGCGAGATCGTGGGCCTCGGTGGGCTTGATGGGCAGGGGCAACGTGAATTGTTGCTGGCCTTGTTTGGCGTGCTGCGTGGCTGCAGCGGCGAAGTCATGATCGATGGCAAGGAATGCAAGATCGGCAGCCCGCAAACCGCCAAGAGTGACAGGATCGGCATGGCGCTGATCCCGGAAGATCGCAAGACCGAAGGCCTGATGCTGCCGATGACGGTGCGCGAAAATCTTTCGTTGTCGTCCATGCCACGCATTTCGAATTTCGGCATCATCGACCGCGCGCGCGAACAGGACATGCTGGACCAGATGATCGAGCTTCTGGCCATCAAGACAGCCAGCCCCGATATTCCGGTGGGCTCGCTGTCCGGCGGTAACCAGCAGAAGGTCGTCATCGCCAAATGGCTGATGAATAGCCCGCGCATTATTCTTCTGAATGACCCGACGCGCGGCATTGATGTGGGCACCAAACAGGAGCTTTACCGTCTGCTGCATAAGCTGGCCTCGGAAGGGGCGGCCATCGTGTTCTATTCCACCGACTATGATGAGCTGATCGGCTGCTGCAACCGCGTGCTGGTCATGTATGACGGCAAGGTGATCCGTGAACTGGAAGGTGACGGGATCACCGAACATGCGCTGATCGCCAGCGCGCTTAATATCGAAACCGAAAAGGCAGCCCACGCATGAAAGACTGGCGTTTCTGGCTTGCCGAGCAACGCGGCACTTTGGTGGCCATCGGCATCTTTGTGGTGATGTTCATCATCTACACGTCAAACCATCCGGCCGGCTTTTCCGTCAATGTGGTGCAGACGGCCTCCAACAAGGGCGTATTGCTGGCCTTCGTGGCCATGGCGCAGGCCTTGGTGGTGATCACATCGGGCATTGATCTCTCCGTCGGCATGATTTTCACGCTGACCAATTGCCTCGCCTCATGGTTGGTCACAGGGTCGCCCACGCAAGTGGCCTTTGGCGTGGTCGTCGTGCTGCTGGTGGGTGCGCTCTGCGGTGCCATCAATGGGTCCATCGTGATTTTCGGGCGCTTGCAACCCATCGTGGCCACCATCGCCACGGGTGCGATTTATTTCGGCATTGCCCTCGCCTTGCGGCCCCACCCCGGCGGTACTGTGGATGAAACACTGGCTGATGCATTGACTGGCAAACTCTTCGGCTTTCTGCCGACAAGCCTCGTTACGCTGCTGGTGGTGATCCTGGTGGTTTGGGTGCCCTTCAGCCGCTCCGAAACGGGCCGCGCCGCCTATGCGGTGGGTTCATCCGAACAGGCGGCTTACATGTCGGGCATGCCGGTCAAGCGCGCCAAGCTTTTGGCCTACACCATTTCCGGCCTGCTCTCGGCCATCGGTGGGCTGTTCCTCACCTTCTTCACCTATACGGGTGATGCGGCCTATGCCAGCGGCAATGCCTATACGCTGTTCTCCATTGCAGCTGTGGTTCTGGGTGGCGTGTCGCTGTTCGGCGGGCGTGGCAGTGCCATTGGCGCGGTGTTCGGCGCGCTGGCCTTCCGTACCATTGGTGACTTGCTGTTCGTGTTTGATTTTGATCCACTGTGGCAGCCGCTATTCCAGGGCGTGGTCCTGATGCTGGCGGTGAGCATCAGCGCCTTTGGGCTGCTGCGTATCCGCAACCGGCTGGAGTGGTTCGGATGAGTGCCGTGATGGAAAATATGCAGAAATTGTCGAAACGCTTTGATCCCGCCGTACTCACGGCCTTTGGCTGCATCATCCTCCTGTTGCTGGTGGGCAGCATCTATTCGCGCAACTTCCTATCGCCGGAATATCTGCTGCAACAGTTGAAGGTGGCATCGTTCCTTGGCGTGATCGCCACCGGCATGATGTTTGTCATTCTCGTGGGGCAGATTGACCTGTCGCTGCCCTGGGTCGTCACCGTGGGTGCCATGATGTCGAGTGCGCTGGCGAGCTTCGGACCTACGGGCGCGGTGTTTGCTATTCCCTTTGGCATTCTGTGCGGCATTTTGCTGGGGCTGCTGAACGGCTTTGGCGTGGCCTATTTACGCATCCCGTCGATGATCATCACACTAGCCACCAATGCCGTCGCGCAAGGGCTGATGGTGGTTTACACCGGCGGCTTCTCACCGCAGGACACGGCCTCGCCGGCGATGCGTTACATTGCAACCGGATCGATCATTCCCACCATTCCCAATGCGGTCGTCTGCTGGGTGATCATCGGTGCGGTGGCGGTGTTCGTGCTGACGCGCACAACATTTGGCCGTTCTGTCTATGCCATCGGCAATCGTGAGCGTGCGGCCTATCTTTCCGGCCTCAATACAAGGCGCATCGTGATGCTGGTCTTCGCGATCTCAGGCGGGCTTGCAGCCCTGGGCGGCATCATGCTGGCGGGCTATGCGTCCAAAGCAGCGCAATCGATGGGTGATGCCTATCTGCTGCCGGCCATTGCCGCCGTGGTGCTGGGCGGCACGTCGATCCTCGGTGGCCGCGGCAGCTATCTGGGTACCGTCGCCGGCGTGCTGCTGATCACGCTACTGCAATCCATCCTGTCGGTCATGCAGATGCCGGAATTCGGCCGGCAGATCGTCTATGGCGTGGTGATCGTGTTGATGCTGCTGCTTTACGGCCGCGAAAAGAAGCTGCGCTAAAACCTATTTCAGCACATCGGGATTCCACACCCGGTTGTGCTCAATCAGCCAGGCCCAGATGCGTATGGCATCGGCGACCTCGCCTGCTGGCGGCATGGCTTGCGTGCCCGGCACTGATGGCAACAATGATGGCGTGAGCACGGCGCGCGTGGCGCTGTGACCGGGCAGCATCATGGTTTCAAGCCCCACATCAAGCCTGCTGCCACCGTTGCGGATGGCCAAGGCACGTGGCGGCCGCGCAGGCGATGCGCTCAGCAGATCGCGGCCCAGCGTCATGGCCGGACGCCAGTCTCCCGCCAATGCCAGCACCGTAGTGGCAATGTCGGACTGGCTGGATGGCTCCTGATTTATGCGCGGCTGGCCGATGATGGCCGAACCTCCGGAAATGATCGCGCCGGTGAAATTGGTGTCGTTGACCGGCTGGCCCGTCGATGTGCCCTGGTTGAGGAAATTAGCGTGATCACCCAGGATGATGACCACCGTGTCTTTCCACCGGGCCCGCTGCTTCAGCGCGGCGAAGACGCGCGCCAACTGAGCATCCATGCCATGAATGGAATGCGCATAATTTACGGCGAGATCCTTGCCGAAGGTCCAACCGCCGCTATCGTCCTGATAGGCATAGGGTAGATGCGGTTCCTTGGTAAAATACATGCCGAAGATCGGCTTGTTGCTTCCGTCGCCGTCGGCTGCTCCCACCCATTTGATGAATTCATCTGCCGTCACGGCGTCACTGGAAGGCAGGCCCTTGGCCACGCCATCCACCACATCCTCAAAAACATTATAGACCCAACGGGTCTTGTCGTCGTAGCGAACGTCATAAGTGATCACGCCGGTATGATAGCCATCGCTGCGCAAGCGAGAACCCAAGCGATCAAAGGCCGTATCGGGATAGGCGGCATCCAACCGCTTCACCGGATGCATCCACGCGCCCGATGAAATGCCGACAAAGCCTGGCCCGGACGGAAAACCATTGGACAGAAAATGCTGGAACACCACACCATGCGCCGCCATGTCCTCAATGGCCGGCACAGAGACCAGATTCTGGCCACCCGGATTGGTGGGCTTCAAGCTTTCGCCGCGCATGCTTTCCACCACGAAGACAAAGATATCCGGCTTCACTGCGGGCGCGGCCGGTGGTTCCCTCCAGCGGTAGATCAGCGGATAGGTGTCATCCGCCCATTCAGCCCCTTGCGGCAAGCCAGCGAAATTGCGGATGCTTTTGATGGCATCTGCTTCAGACATGCCAAGGCGCGCGCCGTCAGCGCCGGTGGCTTGCGCCAGATAATCCATTTCGACAGGTTGCAGCACCTGTGGGAACACGTAGAAAATCCCACCCGCCAGAACAGCGCCTGCCATCGGGGTCAGAAAGGCTGCACGCCAAGACAGAGGTGTGAGGGAGGGCCTGAGGCCGAGACGCACAAATTGCCAGAGCATCCACAGTATGAAGAGCGCAAGGAAGCTCACGCCCGAAAGAACGGCAGGCCAATAGGCGATCACCGGCTTCCAGAAATAATCAGACTGAAACAGGCCCCAGCCCGCAAAATGCCGGAGCGTGGAGGGTGTCAGCCTTTCGCCGATGATCGCAAACAGGATCGGATCAGACAGGCTGAGGAACAGCAGAGCCGACAGCGCAATCAGCGCGGCCGCTGTGACCAGTGCGCGCAAAGGTGAGAGATAGACCAGCTTCCAGACCAGCAGGAACAAGCCGCCAATTAGCAAGGTCATACCGAGATGAAAGCCCGTGGCCGTGGCCCAGCCCCACAGACTTTCACGATTGATGAATGATGAAACCGCCAGCACGCAGATGCGCAGGATCACCAGCAGCAGCAAGGCAGTGACGATAGGATGCGTTGAATGCTTGCGCGTTGTCTCGGTCACTGGTGCCACCCCGTGTCATACCCCCACGCCTTCCTACGGAAAGGGCCTGGCCTGTCAAGCACATCCGGGTCCGGATTGGCCATTGCGAAAGGCGGCGCGCGCGGCCTATAGCTTTCAGAATGTCACAGGATTTCTGCCATGCAAACGCTGTCTCAAGATTTCAGCATCTCCGCCCAGATCCAGCCAGAGGAAGTGGCGCTGATTGCCAGGGCCGGTTTCAAAAGCATCATCTGCAACCGCCCCGATGGCGAGAGTTTTGACCAGCCGGATTTTGCTCTGATCGAGCAGGCCGCAACAGATGTGGGCGTGCAGACCCGTTATATCCCGATCATTCCGGGGCAGACAAATCCTGAGGATATCACCGCCTTTGCTCAGGCGATGCGCGACATGCCCAAGCCCATCCTGGCCTATTGCCGCTCTGGCGCACGCTGCAACATGATCTGGCAATTGAGCCGGGGCTAACGATGCCGGACTATGATTATGTGATCGTGGGGGCTGGTGCTGCCGGTGCCGTTCTCGCCAATCGCCTTTCCGAAAATCCCAACACCAAAGTGGCGCTGATCGAAGCGGGTGCTGACCGCAACGACAAAAGCAGGCTGGTGCGCATGCCGCTGGCCATGGTGACCTTCATGGCGCCAGCCTTGGCCTTTCTCGGCGGCGCCAAATTCATGGACTGGTTTGAAACCGAGCCGGAACCCGGCTTGCAGGGCCGCAAGATTGCCTTGCCGCGCGGCAAGGGCACGGGTGGTTCCACCAATGTGAATGGGCAGATTTTCATTCGCGGCCAGCGCGACGATTATGATGCCTGGGCGGCACTGGGCAACACAGGTTGGGGCTATGACGACATGCTGCCCTATTTTCGCAAGCTTGAGCGTTTTGAAATGCTGGCTGAGCCGCGCTCCGGCCGCCATCTGCCCAGCACAATGCAACAGATTGATCCGGCTTATCACGGCACCAACGGGCCGCTGAATATTGCCTCCATCCGTAGCGTCAATCCGATGACGCGGGTTTACCTGGAGGCCATGCAGCAGCGGGGCTATGGCCTCAACGCAGATTTCAACGGCGCATCACAGGAAGGTGCTGGCATCTACACCTTCACCCAGCGCGGGGGCTTGCGTGAAACGTCGGAGAGCGCCTATCTCACGCCCATCCGCCACACACGGCCCAATCTTACGGTGCTCACGGGCAAGCAGGTGACGCGCGTGCTGTTCGAGGGCAAGCGCGCCATTGGTGTTGAGGCCAACGGCGAGAAAATTCTGGGCCGCGAAGTGATCTTGTCAGCCGGGGCATTTGTCTCGCCGCACCTTCTGCAACTCTCCGGCATCGGCGATGCCAAGGAGCTCACGAAACACGGCATATCCGTGTTACACAATCTGCCCGGCGTGGGCGGCAATTTGCAGGACCATCTCGACATCACGCTCGAATACCGCGCCAAAACCACAGCGCCTTATGGCATTTCGTGGAAGGCACTGCCGCGCAATATCCTGCATGTATTGGATTGGGTATTCCGGCGGCGCGGGCTGTTTGCTTCCACCACCGGCGAAGGCGGCGCGTTTCTCTCCACCGTGCCGGGTGTGAGGCGGCCCGATATTCAGCTGTTTTTCTGCACCGCCGTGGGCAACACGCAGAATGCTGCCGGCTTCACCGGCCATGGATTCCTCATGCATGTCTGCCAGTTGCGCCCGGGCAGCATTGGCCGCCTGAGCCTCATCTCGTCTGACCCCAAGGTGAAGCCATCCATTCTCTACAATTTCTTCCGCGATAAAAGCACGATGGATGCCTTGCGCCAAGGCGTGCGCATCTCTCGCAAGATCATCGCGCAACCTGCCTTCGCGCCACATCTGAAGGCGGAAGTTTCTCCCGGCCCGGAGGTTGAAAGCGATGGCGCAATTGATGCCTTCATCCGGCAGACGGTGGGCACGCTGTTTCATCCCGCAGGCACCTGCAAAATGGGCAGGGATAAAGACGCGGTGGTTGATCCTGCGAATTTGCGCGTGCATGGCGTCGATGGATTGCGGGTGGTGGATGCTTCGGTGATGCCGCTGATTGTTTCGGGCAATACGGTGGCTGCGACTTATGCGCTAGCCGAGAAGGCAGCCGATTTAATATTGCGTGGCTAGTTTGTAGCCCGGCTTGAAATAGAGCCTCAAATACGTCACCGATTTTCCATTGAGCCAAGTGGTACGCTCGGTCAGCAGCGAGGGCGCGCGTGTACCTTTGCCGATCAGCTTGTGGACATGCGGGGGCGGCATGATGGCTGAAATATCCAGCTCCACGTCATTGAAAGGCACACGGTCAATCAGCCATTCATTCGGGCTGACGGTCGAGAAATCGGCCTGCGCCGCCTCTGGCAGTGTGTGCAGATTGATCCAACGCTCTTCCACCTGATGTGGCGCGTCATCGGCAAGATGCAGGCAAATCACATGCAGAAGCTTGGCCTTGCCTGTCAGGCCCAGCCTTTCACGTAAGGCGGTATCGGATGTTTCCTGTACGCAGCTGAGCAGCCTGTAGCCATAGCGTGCATTGGCTTCGATTTCTTCGCGGATCAGTGGAATGGTGAAGCGTGCGGCGCGCAGGCGGGCGGCACGCACCCGCGTACCGCTTTTTCGTTTGCGCTCCAGATAGCCCTGCTCCACCAGTTCCAACATGGCCTTGTTGGCGGTGGCGCGGGCCACGCCAAATTCCTGCGCCAGCTCGATCTCGCCGGGCACTAGCACCCCTGGCTTCCAGATTCCGGACTGGATTCTGCGCAGCACATCATCGCGCACGCGCCTGTAACCTTGAGATGCAACGACCTTTGCATTCATCCTGCCACCTGCGCTAGCGTGGTGCGTGCGAACAGGTGTGCTTGTGCTTTCATGATCGTCATTCCGCCCCGCGACTTTACGACCATGCCGTGGAAGAATGGTGGCGGCGTCACCCATGAAATCATCAAGCGCGAAGCGGCGGGCAAAATGCTCTGGCGCTTCTCGGTGGCCGATGTGACGAGTGATGGCCCCTTCTCGCGCTTCGAGGGATTGGACCGCATACTCACGGTAATCGAAGGGGCGGGCCTGATGCTGGCCGCGCCGCAAGGCTGGCTGCAGGCTTTGCCGTTCGAGCCGGTGGCGTTTTCCGGCTCATGGCCGATCACCAGCACAAGGCTGGGCGGTAATGTGCAAGACTTCAACCTGATATATGACCCCGCAATCATCGCCGCAAATGTGAGCATGGAGCGCGGCATCCTGGAGCTTGAGGCGCAGCCTGCATCTCTCTTCCATGCCGTGCTGCTTACTGGAGCGGGCGTATTGCAACACCACGAGCCGGTGGTCGCCGACAGTTTCATTCTGCTGGAAGAAGGCACCTGCCGGATTGAAAGCAACGCGCCCATGCTGCATGCCACTTGCCGGGCCATCGCCGCTACATGACCGCGCGCAAACGCGCCATGGTCTTGCGGAAGCGGGCTGAGACCTGGTCACGCGCCACATGCCTGCCGCTGCGCACCTGATGGCGGCCAGCTGACCACATATCTGTCACCACATCATCTGACGCGGCAAAGCACCAGCCATCCAGCAGCTGATTTTCTGAAAGGCCGCACAGCGCATCATGCGTGCTGTCAATCGCCACCAGATCAGCCAGCTTGCCGACTGCGATCGCGCCCGCATCGCGGCCCAAGGCTTGCGCGCCGCCTGTTGCAGCTTGCGTGTAGAGCCACTGCCCTGTGGAGCCTTGGCCCGGCACCATTACATTGCGCGAAAGATCACGCAGGCGTTGCGAATATTCGAGTGTGCGCAATTCCTCGCCCAGCGCGATGCGCACATTGGAATCCGAACCGATGCCGAATTTTCCGTGCGCGGCCAACCAGGCCGGCCCGCCGAAAGGCCCATCACCGAGGTTTGCCTCGGTGATGGGACACAGGCCTGCCACAGCCCCCGTTGTGGCCAGCCTGTGCGTCTCTTCAGCAGTCATATGCGTGGCATGGATGAGGCACCAATTGTAGCCAACCGGTGAATTGGCCAGAAGCCAATCCACCGGTCTTTCCCCCAGCCACGAAAAAACGTCTTCTACTTCCTTGGGCTGCTCGGCCACATGGATGTGCACCGGCAGCTTGCCAGCCAGCGGCAGAACCGCCTTCAAATCATCAGGTGATGTGGCGCGCAATGAATGCGGCGCGATGCCAACAATTGTATCATGCGGCAGGGCTTTCGCGGATGAACGACAGGCTTCCACCAATTTTGCAAACCGCGCTACGTCATTGCCGAAACGCAATTGCCCGCCGGCCATTGGCTTCATGCCAGCGCCGCCGTAAGTATAGAGAACCGGCAGATGGGTGAGGCCGATGCCGGTGGCACTGGCCGCCGCGAAAATACGGTGCGAAAGTTCAGCGAGATCGGCGTAGGGCGCGCCACCCTTCTGGTGATGCACGTAATGGAATTCACCGACAGAGGCGTAACCCGCCTCCTGCATCTCAATGAAAACCTGCGCGGCAATGGCCTCAATGTCATCCGGTGTCAGATGTTCGAGAAACCGGTACATGGTTTCGCGCCAGGTCCAGAAGCTTTCGCGGCCCGCCACTTTGTGTTCGGTCATGCCGGCCATGGCGCGCTGGAAGGAATGCGAATGCAGATTGGCAAGAGCGGGAAGCAAGGTATCGACGCATATGTCGCCCGCTTCGGGCGCGGCATTCGGCGTTACGCTGGTGATGATGCCACCCGCAAATGCAATGCGCAGGTTGCTGACCCATTGGTCCGCAATCAAGCCGCGCTTTGCAAAAAGGGTGGAAGGCATCAAATTCTCAAATTATTATGTCTAGACATAATAATCGCAAGGGCATAGAGATTTGTAAAGCGCTTCCTTCATGAGGCTGGGGAACTGATGTCCGCCGATCGCATGCTTTTCATCAATGCCACAGCTGCCACCATGGCCCATGGTGGTTATGGCCTGATCGAAGACGTTGCGATTGCATGCGAAAATGGCGCCATCGGCTGGGTGGGCAGACAAGCCGATTGCCCTGCTCCGTTTAAAAAATTCACCTCGAACGATCTGGGTGGGAGGCTCATCACGCCGGCCTTGATCGATTGCCACACGCATATTGTTTACGGCGGCAACCGCGCGGCTGAATTTGAAATGCGTCTCAAGGGTGCCACTTATGAAGAAGTGGCGCGCGCCGGTGGCGGCATCGTGTCGACCGTGAAGGCTACGCGACAGGCCAGCCTTGATGATTTGGTGCAGCAGGCTTTGCCGCGCATTGATGCGTTGCTGGCCGAAGGTGTTGCCGTCATCGAAATCAAATCGGGCTACGGGCTTGATATTGAGACAGAGATCAACATGCTGCGCGCAGCGCGACGCATTGAGCAATTGCGCGCGGTTAAAATCGTCACAAGTTTCCTTGGCGCGCATGCCATTCCGCCAGAATATAAAGACCGCGCCAATCTCTACATTGATGACGTTTGCATTCCCGCACTGAAAGCCGCCCATGCTGAGAAACTGGTCGATGCGGTCGATGGCTTCTGCGAAGGCATCGCGTTTTCGCCTGCGCAGATCACGCGTGTATTCGATGTAGCAAAAGCATTGGGCCTACCCATCAAGCTGCATGCCGAACAGCTGTCCAATCTGCATGGTGCCGCTCTTGCCGCCTCATATGGTGCGCTGTCGGTTGAACATCTGGAATATGTGGATGAAGCCGGCGTTGCCGCCATGGCCAAGGCGGGCAGCGTGGCCAATATTTTGCCAGGTGCGTTTTACACATTGCGCGAGAAGCAAGCACCGCCGATTGATCTGTTCCGCAAACACAAAGTGCCGATGGCGATTTCGACTGATGCCAATCCCGGCTCGTCGCCGCTCACATCCTTGCTGCTGGCGATGAACATGGCTTGCACTTTGTTCCGGATGACACCGGAGGAAGCACTGCTCGGTGTCACCGCTCATGCTGCAAAGGCGCTAGGGCTCAACAATCATGGCGTGATCGCCGAGGGACATGCGGCGCAATTCGCCGTTTGGAACATCACGCATCCCGCTGAACTTTCATACCGCATCGGGTTCAACCCGCTGCATCAACGCATCATGGGGAAACTCGCATGACCACGCTCACCCTGAAACCCGGCCACGTCACGCTGGCCGATCTGCGCCGCATTTACCGCGACGGCGCCTCTGTCGTGCTGCATGAGAGTGCCAAGGCCGGCATCGAAGCGTCATCGCAGATTGTAACGCGCGCCGCGCAAGGCAATGTGCCGGTTTATGGCGTGAATACTGGCTTCGGCAAATTGGCCTCGGTGCCGATCCCACCGAAGGATACGGTGCAATTGCAGCGCAATCTCATCCTCAGCCATTGTGCGGGCGTGGGTGAAGAAACGCCTGAAGCTGTGGTGCGGTTGATGATGGCGTTGAAGCTTTTGTCGCTCGGCCGCGGTGCGTCTGGTGTGCGCTGGGACTTGGTCGTGTTGCTGCAGGCGATGCTGGAAAAGAATGTTACGCCCGTGGTTCCCGCGCAGGGCTCGGTGGGTGCCAGCGGCGATCTCGCACCGCTTGCGCATATGACGGCAGTGATCATCGGCGAAGGCGAAGCGCTTTATAAAGGCGAACGCCTCGGCGGCGCTGCTGCGTTGAAGAAGGCCGGCCTCGGCCATATTCCTCTCGGCCCGAAGGAAGGTCTCGCCTTCATCAACGGCACGCAATTCTCCACGGCCTATGCGCTGGCTGGATTGTTTGATGCCTGGACCGCAGCGCAATCGGCGCTGGTCACGTCAGCCCTTTCAACCGATGCAATCATGGGTTCGACAGCGCCACTGCAGCCGGAGATTCACGAATTGCGCGGCCATGCCGGGCAGATTGAATCCGCCTCTGTGATGCGCCAGTTGCTCGATGGTTCGGTGATCCGCGAAAGCCACCGCAAAGACGACACACGCGTGCAGGACCCCTATTGCATCCGTTGCCAGCCGCAAGTGACGGGTGCGGCAATTGACGTGCTGCGCATGGCGGCACGCACGCTAGAGATCGAAGCCAATGCCGCTACCGATAATCCGCTGGTGCTGAAATCCACCGGCGAGATCGTGTCAGGCGGCAATTTCCATGCCGAACCGGTGGGCTTTGCCGCCGACATGATGGCACTGGCCATTTCCGAAATCGGCGCCATAGCACAACGCCGCGTGGCGCTGATGGTCGATCCCACTTTGTCGTTTGATCTGCCGCCTTTCCTCACGCCCAATCCCGGTTTGAATTCCGGCTTCATGATTGCCGAAGTCACCTCGGCGGCGCTGATGAGCGAGAACAAGCATCTCGCCACGCCGACGGTGACCGACTCCACGCCCACTTCCGCCAACCAGGAAGACCACGTGTCGATGGCTGCGCATGGCGCGCGCAGGCTCAGCCGCATGAATGCCAATCTGCGGCGCATCCTCGGCATTGAATTGCTGTGTGCTGCACAAGGCGTGGAATTCCGCGCACCGCTGGTCACCTCGAAGCCGCTGCAAAGGGTGGTGGCGCATTTGCGCAAGAGCGTTGAGACATTGAAGGATGACCGCTACATCGCGCCCGATCTTGAAAAGGCTGCGACGCTGATTGCCGATGGTTCCATCGCTGCAGCAGCTGGCCTGGCGCTGCCGGATTTCAGCACATGAATCCGGTTGAGGTCATCCAGGGTGATGGGCCCGTGATCCTCGGCCTGCCGCATGGCGGCACGCATGTGCCCGCTGATATTGGCATGCGTTTGAACCACAATGGCAAGCTGTTGGCCGATACCGATTGGCACATCACGCGGCTCTATGATGGCCTGCTGCCTTCGGCCACGACTGTTGCCGCCACCTTTCATCGCTACGTGATCGATGCCAACCGTGACCCTTCCGGCCAATCACTTTATCCCGGCCAGAACACCACGGAACTCTGCCCCACATCTGATTTCGATGGCTTTCCGATCTGGCTCGCCAAGCCCAGCGAAGATGATATTTCCGCGCGCCGCGCTGCATTTCACGCGCCTTATCACGCCGCACTCGCTGCCGAAGTGGCGCGCGTGAAGGCCAAGCATGGCGTGGCCATCGTCTATGATTGCCATTCCATCCGTTCGCGCATTCCGTTTCTGTTTGAAGGCATCCTGCCCACACTGAATATAGGCACCGATATGGGCAAGACCTGCGACGCGGAGATCGAGCAGGCCACATTTGAAATCGCCAAGGCTTCCGGCCACACGCATATTCTGAACGGTCGCTTCCGTGGCGGCTGGACCACACGCCATTATGGCCAGCCGGCACATGGCGTACATGCCATTCAGATGGAAATCACCCAGAGTGCCTATCTCGATGCCGAGGCGCCGCCGTTTTTCTATTCCCAGCCCAAGGCCGAAGCCTTGCGCGTTACATTGAAAACCATTCTCGAAACTCTTGAGGCACAAGCCAAGGAACTTGCATGATGGATAATCCACGCCACAACAGCCGCGACGTTTTTCCTCCCACCGGCACGGAGATCACAGCCAAGAGCTGGCTCACCGAAGCGCCGATGCGCATGCTGATGAACAATCTGCATCCCGATGTGGCGGAGAATCCGCATGAGCTCGTCGTCTATGGTGGCATCGGGCGCGCGGCGCGCACCTGGAAGGATTTCGATCTCATCGTCTCGTCGCTGAAATCGCTGGAGGCTGATGAAACGCTGATCGTGCAATCGGGCCGCCCGGTTGCGGTGATCAAGACCCATGCCGATGCACCGCGCGTGCTGATTGCCAATTCCAATCTGGTGCCGAAATGGGCCACCTGGGATCATTTCAACGAGCTCGATAAGAAGGGCCTGATGATGTACGGCCAGATGACGGCCGGTTCGTGGATCTATATCGGCACGCAGGGCATCGTGCAGGGTACCTATGAAACTTTCGCCGAAGCTGGCCGCCAGCATTACAATGGCAGCTTGAAGGGCAAATGGATTTTGACCGGGGGCCTCGGTGGCATGGGCGGTGCGCAGCCTCTTGCTGCGGTGATGGCGGGGGCGTGCTGCCTCGCGGTTGAATGTGATGAGACGCGCATCGATTTCCGTCTACGCACGCGTTACGTCGATGCGAAAGCCAAGACGCTGGATGAAGCGCTGGCGATGATCGATGAGTGGACCAAGGCTGGCGAAGCCAAGTCCGTTGGTCTTGTCGGTAATGCGGCCGACGTGTTCCCCGAAATTTACAAGCGCATGAAAGCCGGTGGCATGCGGCCTGATATCGTCACTGATCAAACATCCGCACATGATCCGCTGCATGGCTATCTGCCGCTGGGCTGGAATGTGGGCGAATGGCGCGCCAAGCAGGAGAGCGATCCGAAGGCCGTCGAAAAAGCTGCGCGCGATTCGATGAAGAAACACGTCGCTGCCATGGTGGATTTCTGGAATGCCGGCGTGCCGACGCTCGACTATGGTAACAATATCCGCCAAGTGGCGAAGGACGAAGGCCTCGAAAACGCCTTCGCGTTTCCTGGCTTTGTGCCCGCCTATATTCGCCCATTATTCTGCCGTGGGATCGGCCCGTTCCGGTGGTGCGCGCTGTCGGGCGATCCGGAAGACATCTACAAGACCGATGCGGCGATGAAGAAGCTGTTCCCGGACAATGCGCATCTGCATCGCTGGCTCGACATGGCGCGCGAACGCATTGCCTTCCAGGGTCTGCCCGCGCGCATCTGCTGGATCGGCCTTGGTGATCGGCATCGCGCTGGCCTGATGTTCAATGAGATGGTGAAGAGCGGCGAGTTGAAGGCACCCGTCGTGATCGGGCGTGACCATCTGGATTCAGGCTCGGTTGCCTCGCCCAACCGCGAGACCGAAGCGATGAAGGATGGTTCGGATGCGGTCTCCGATTGGCCGCTACTCAATGCGCTGATCAACACCGCCAGCGGAGCCACCTGGGTGTCGCTGCATCATGGCGGCGGCGTGGGCATGGGTTATTCTCAGCATTCCGGCGTGGTCATCTGCGCCGACGGCACACCGGAAGCCGCCAAGCGTTTGGGCCGCGTGTTGTGGAACGATCCCGCGTCGGGTGTGTGGCGGCACGCGGATGCCGGCTATGACATCGCGATCGAGAGTGCCAAGAAACACGGGCTGCGATTGCCCGCGATCCTCGGCAACTAAGTCACCTCCACCGGCTTGCTGCGGAAGCGTTTCACCGTTTCCGGCAGCGCCTTGCGGCACACGACAGGCGGCAGGCCTTTGAGGATCAGCTCCGCATCGGCCACCGCTTGCCTGCCGATATCGAACAGCGCGCTCGGCATGCCGCCGGTGCGATGGGCGGAGAGCAGCAGGCCCTCCACCTTGCGCACCGGATCATCCTTGGCCACGGGTTCCTCCGGGAACACATCGGTCGCGGCGCGGAATTTTCCAGCGGCGACCATTTCCACGAAGACCGGGAAATCCACCACAGCAGCGCGGCTCATCAGCAGGAAGATGGCATCAGGGCGGATCAGCGACAGCTTGGCGCGGTCGAGGAAGCCCTGGTTCTCGGAGGTCACGCCGGCGAAGACCAGAATGATGCGACTCTCGCTGAGCACCTGTTCCAACGATGCCGACTTCACACCCACGCGCTGCAGCACATAATCCGGCACCCAGGGATCATAGACGCTAATCTCACAATGAAACGGCTGCACCAGCTTGTGAAAGCTGCGCGCCAGATCGCCGTAACCAATCATGCCCAGCTTCTGGCCACTGATGCTGAAGCTGCCATGATTGCCATCAAGCCCATAGCCCTCTGTGCCGCGGCGGAAATCACGGTCGGCCTTGGTGATGCCGCGGGCCAGATCAATCGCCATGCCCAACGCGCTTTCTGCCACCACATCGGCAAAAGCCGAGCCAGGGGTGAGCACATGGATGCCATTGCTGAAGCAATAATCATAATCAATCGCATCGGTAAAATTGGTTTCCACATCGATGATGGCGCGCAGCTTTTTGGCTTTCTCCAATCGCACGCGCGGCAGTTTGGTCTGCCCCATGATGAGCACCACGTCGGGTAGATATTTCTCCACCATGTCATCGGGCATGCGGCCCTGATCATGCGTCACCACTTCGCCCAGGCTTTCCAGCTTGGCGCGGACGGCAGGTTCAAAGATCGACTCGAGCGGGCGGGGACTTGAATCAACTAATATCAGCGGGCGGGACAAGGTGGCTTCCTTTCGTTTCCGGCAGGATGGCGCGCCATAGTCAGAAAAGCAATTTCTCTGCCTGCTTCACCTTGGATAATTTATCCGCCAGGCGCGTGGGCTCCGGCAGGCGGTGGCGCAGCAGGCAGCGCTGCGTAATCTCCAGCGCCGTTGCCATCGAGACGCGGTGGCCGGGCGAGATAAACAATGGGTTCACATTGTCACGGCTGCGCAGCACTACACCGATCTGTTCATTGCCCGCCATCAGCGGGCTGCTATCGCCCTTCGCGGGGCCCGGCATTTCAAAGCTGCCGGTCAGGCGCGATTTGCCAACGCCAATCGCCGGGTGATCGAGGATCACACCCAGATGCGCAGCAATGCCCATGCGGCGCGGATGCGCGATGCCCTGCCCATCCACCATCAGCAGATCAGGCAGGCTTTTCAATTCGGCCAGTGCTGCAAGAATGGCTGGAATTTCACGGAAGGCCAGCAGGCCGGGAATATAGGGAAAATCCTCTGGCACAAAAGCCTGCACCTGTTCGATGGGCTTCAGATCATCCACAGTCATGGTGACAATAGAGGCATGCGCCAAACCGCGCTGCACATCATAGCCCACATCAATTCCAGCAATCAGATTGGGCGCGCTGAAATCATCACCCACTCTCAGCTTCGCACGCAGCTCGCGCTGAATCTGATGCGCCTCGGCCGCGTTCGCAGGCGTCAGGAATTCCGGCAATGACAACATCAACTCGGCCTCATGCCACACTTAATGCAGCATGGGCCGGTTTGTTCAAGGCCCCTTGCAGACAGGCAATGGCCCTGCTGGCTTGACAGGATTGTCCGCTTCATATTGCGCGATGATCGGCCCCAGCACACTGTTGGACCAGAATTTCGGCGCGCCGATCTGCTTCAAACAGGCAGCGTTCCAATAGGCACCAGCTTCCTTCTTGTTCACCGCCTCGATATCTTTGGACTCCGGATAAATATAAAGCGTGGCCGGATCGCCCTTCAGCTTCGGGATAATCTCGCGCGCATCAGAAGGCGTCCAGCTGGTGCAGCCATTGCTGCGCCCGCCGGAATAATCGATCAGCTTGCCGAAGGGCACCATGCCATCCTTGTCGGCAAAATGGCTGTCTGGCATTTTGCGCATGCAGACGGCACGCAGCAAGGCAGATGGATGCCCGCCGATTTCGCGCTTGCGTGAAAGGGCCGCTTCACCTTCGCCGTCAAACTGGATGAAGGTGCGCTGGAAAGCGGTGAGCTGCTTGAGCGAAGACCGGTAGTAGCCCTTGAACGATGTCTTGGTCTCGCGGGTGATATAGCTGCCGCCCATGGTGAGGTTGGAATCCAGCGCATTGCCGAAGTTCTTCACGCAAGAGCGGCCGTTGGAAAAATTCTTTACACCTTTCAGATTGCGCCCGCTGCCATGGCCCACGGCCAGCGCGCGAAAGGTCTGTGCTGCTTCGCAGATCACATAGAAGCGATGGCCGCCGCCCATGTCAGCTGCCTTGGTGGCGTCCATGGCGAAATAGCAGGGGTTCTTCACAGTGCCATCGGCCTTCTTCTTCAGATAGAGCGCACGGGCACGTTCCAAAACCACAGGTGCGATCTGGCCGTCACCGGTGCCGACATTGGCTTGCAACCAGGCGGGGGTTTGGGCTTCAACTGCCATAGAGGGCCGCGGGGTTGAAAGAACAAGCAATGCGGCAAGTGCAATAGCAATGCGAATGTAAGCAGGTCTGAAAAACACCGAATATGATCCACTCGATTTTTGGAGTTTCACCCCTAGCTTAAAAAACACTCACCAAGCAATGTTTTCCATGTGCCACTTGCCAAGCTGGGATGACAAATGTGTAAATTCACAACTATAACAAAAGGCCACCTGCGAGCGAGGCTCGCAGGTGGCCTTTGTTGCTGAAAGACTCGAATTACATGCCAGTAAACGCGCCGGCTTCACAAGCCGTGGTGAACTCTTCAATGGTCAATTTGCCTGGCGTCTTCGTGGTCATTTTGTTGGCCATCATCTTATCCATAAATGGCTTCGTTTCTGCGTCTGTCCAAGCTCCATTGCCAGAATGGGCTTTCTTTGCCATAGCTTCGCAATCTGCTTTGGCCATCGGAACAAGCGGTTGATCATCTGCACCTTTAGACGCATCATTTGATGTTTGGGCAAATGCACAAGTCGCGGTGAGGGCTGTGATGGCCACAGCCATAATGATTTTCTTCATCGAACGTCTCCTGGGTTATTGTGCTTGCTGCACTGATGACCCAATCCCTTCGGAGGACGTTTGTTCCGTCGCGAATTAATTTCACTTAATGCGGCGAAGGAACGGTTTTTTACCCAATCATGCAGTGGCTTTTGTCAGTACACGTCAGCCGACCGCACACAGGGTCCTGATGCAAGTGCAATTTATTCGCGAGTTGCGAGAGATATCTATTTGAGTTCCAGGGCCACGGTTCCCGAAACCGGATCCGTCAACCCAAGTCCGTTGCCCATGTCTTCCAGCAGTGGGCGGAACTTGTCGAGCATGCTGATCATCTGTGGCCGTGCGCCGGCGATGCTCTCAAACTTGTCCCATTTGCCGACAAAGCAATAAGCGTCTGTGCCCGTATTGATGAGTGCCGCTTCGATCAGTCCCGCCATCGGCGGCGCATTGCGGTGGGCATCCAAAAAAGCCTCGCCCTTGCCAGGCTTCAGCTTGAAACGCACAATGTTATATGCCGTCATATCAACCTCCCAAGAAGTATCGACACGACCCCCGACAGGTTGATTCATTACGCTTTGGTTATGAAGGGAGTCAACACGGTGGGCAGGGGAATGGAAATGGCGGAGAGGGAGGGATTCGAACCCCCGGTACACTTGCGTGTACTTCGCATTTCGAGTGCGACGCGATCGACCACTCTGCCACCTCTCCGCAGGGCCTGGCTTTAGAAGCAAGGTTGGTCGTGGGGCGGTCAATAGCCAAGGTAAGGCCCAATGCCAAGGGGTTTTCGCGGGGGGCGGGAAAGTGCCGTCATCTGCCTGCCGGCGCCTTTTCCCATGCCTTGGGGCGCTGGGGCTAAAGCGGAATTGCGCCCGGTTGACACCTCACCGTAAGCTGCTAGAAACCCCGCCCGTGAGCATGTTCCGCACCACACGCACCAAATCCGCAGCTGCCTCCAAGGCGGCTTGCACCTGCTCGCCCACCACCAAAACCAAAAAAACAATCTGAGCCCCTCCCCCGGTCATCACACCCCACGGGGGTGAGGCCCAAGGTTCAAGCCCGGTGGCAGGCCAAACGGCCTTGGGGCGGGAAAACAAAAGGTTTGAAATTCCATGGGTTATAAAATTGCTGTTGTCGGTGCCACGGGCAATGTAGGCCGCGAGATGCTCGCCATCCTGCATGAGCGTGAATTTCCGGTCGATGAGATCCACGCCATCGCCTCGCGCCGTTCGCTGGGCCAGGAAGTGTCCTTCGGCGACAAGATACTGAAGTGCAAGGACCTGGAGCAGTTTGACTTCTCCAAGGTTGATATTGTGCTGATGTCGGCCGGCTCGGAAGTGTCCAAGGTCTGGTCGCCGAAGATCGGCGCGCTGGGCGTGCTGGTGATCGATAATTCGTCGTTCTGGCGTTATGACCAGAACGTGCCGCTGATCGTGCCGGAAGTGAACGCGCATGTGCTCGATGAGTACATGAAGCGCAACAATAAGATGAACATCATCGCCAATCCGAACTGCTCGACAGCGCAGCTCGTGGTGGCGCTGAAGCCGCTGCATGACGTGGCCAAGATCAAGCGCGTGGTGGTTTCTACCTATCAATCCGTGTCGGGTGCCGGCAAGGAAGGCATGGATGAACTGTGGACCCAGACCAAGGGCATCTTCGTGACGGATCATCCGACGCCGAAGAAGTTCCCCAAGCAGATCGCCTTCAACGTGATCCCGCATATCGATGTGTTCATGGATGACGGCTACACCAAGGAAGAATGGAAGATGGTGGTCGAGACCAAGAAGATCCTCGACCCGAAGATCAAGCTGACCGCTACTTGCGTGCGTGTGCCGGTTTTCGTGGGCCATTCGGAATCGGTGAATATCGAGTTTGAATCCGAGATGACCGCCGATCAGGCGCGCGACATCCTGCGCGAAGCACCTGGCTGCATGGTGATCGACAAGCGCGAAGACGGCGGTTACATCACGCCGGTTGAAAGTGCTGGCGAATACGCCACCTTCATCAGCCGCATCCGCGAAGATGCGACGGTGGAGAATGGCCTTGCCCTCTGGGTTGTCTCCGACAATCTGCGCAAGGGTGCAGCTCTGAACGCCACGCAGATCGCAGAATCAATCATCAATCGCGGGCTGTTAAAGAAGGCCGCCTGATCACCGCGTTTCAAAATTTGGCCGCCGGAGTGAAAGTTTCGGCGGCTTTTTGTCTGGTGTTGAACCAAAGCTGCGATTGCAACGTTTAGGTCCTATGAACAAACAAGATTGGATTGCACTGCTGGGTTTTGTTTTCATGTGCCTCGCAGTGGGTGGCATTTCCGGATATTTCACTGCGGCAGGCGTGGGCGAATGGTTCGACGGATTGCGCAAGCCGTTTTTCAACCCGCCTAAATGGGTGTTCGGGCCAGTCTGGACGCTGCTCTACTTGATGATGGGCGTTGCTGCATTCCTCGTATGGCGGCAGGTGGGTTTCTGGCACTTGGCCATCGGGCTGTTCTTCGTGCAGCTCGCGTTGAACTTCGCCTGGTCGTTTATTTTCTTTTCGGCGCACCGCATTGGCGTGGCTTTAACCGACATCATCCTTTTGTGGCTGGCAATTGTCGCTACTATCTTCGTGTTTGCGCCCCTCAGCGCGGCAGCGGCGTGGCTGTTGGCGCCCTATCTGCTGTGGGTCACTTTTGCCAGCCTGTTGAATGCCAGCATCTGGCGGCTGAACCCGGCGCAATAAAAACGCTGGAACGGAGACCGTTCCAGCGTGTCAAATTCTGAAATGTGATTAGACGCCTTTGAGCAGGCAGCCGCCGGCCAGAATGACAAAGGCAATGGTCATCACCCAAAACGACGGTACGGGGATCATTGCCAGCACGCCGAAGAACATCAGCAGGGCCAGGATGGCCACGACCAATGCAATGATGAAGACGATTTGGGTTGGTGCGCTTAATTTCATTTTTGTTCCCTCTTGATTCGCGAAACCGAGATTAACACGGCTTTCTCAGCCCAACAGTCGATTGGGAACATTCGATCTACCGCTGCGGGGTGTAAAGTTATCCACAACTTATGAATACATATCAACAGAATTACAATCTTAAGAAACTTTGGATTTATTCAAAACTGGCAAAAGCGGGCCGATCCTGGAGGCGTATCAACTCAATGATACCTAACAAGAGGTCCTAAAATGAAGAAGCTCTCGCTCAATATCGCCAAGTCTGACGTCCGCAAGGCCGGCATTGTTAACGTGTCGCTGCAGTATCGCAACAGCTAAGCTGTTCCTGGGTCGGCAGTCCGGACTGCCGGCCCACTCCTGCCCCCTGGAGTCCCTCCCATGCGCGTGAAATCTGCCGCAACGCTTGTTACCTTTCCGCAAGGCGAAGAGGCCAAGATCTACAATTACCTCAGCAAAGATGTGATTACCTGCGATGCGGCTGCCGTGAACTGGCTGCTGGCCATCCAGGATTGGTCGACGATCGACGAAATCGCAGCGCGCAACATCGAGTTCGACGCGGAGTCGATCGCCGGGGAAATCGAGCAGCTAGTAGCTTGCGGGATTTTTCTGGAAGAGAGCTCAGCGGCCGCCAGGCGCGAAGCTGAATACACCGCCACTTGGGAATTCGGCCCAACGGCCGGCATTTTCCATTTTGGCATCATGGACAATGAATTCGAGAATGTGGAATTCGGCGTGGCGCGCCAAAAGGAGCGCGCCAAGACCAACCCTTCGCCCAAACTGATCTGGCGCGATGACCAGCCCGATGTGAAATTGCCCCTCACGTCAAACGAGGGCGTGTTCTCGGTGATGGCCCAGCGCCGCTCGCGCCGCAATGTCACGGAGCAGGCGATCAGTTTGCGCGAACTTGGTGACTGTCTTTATGCAGGGCTTGGCATCACCGGCTTCATTCAAACAGAAACCGCCGTGCTGCCCTTGAAGATGACGCCTTCGGGCGGTGCACGCAATCCTTATGAAGCCTATGTTTGGGCGCAGAATGTGGATGGCCTGGCGCGCGGCATCTATCACTATTCCGCCGCTGATCACGCCCTCACCCGCGTGAATGAGGTACCGAATTTTCCGGCGCAGGATCTGGTGCAGGCGCAGGACTGGGCTGACCCGATGCCGGCGATCATTCTGCTGGTGGCGGTGCTGGAGCGCACAGCGTGGAAATATATTGAGCCCAATGCCTACCGCGTGGTTCTGATTGAAGGCGGGCACATCGCGCAGAACATGATGCTGGCTGCCACCCAGAATGAACTCACTTGCTGCCCCACTGCCGCGTTGGCGCATGGGCGTATCGCTGACCTTCTGAAATTGACGGCGCTCACGCATACGCCGGTCTATGCGCTCACTATCGGCCATCCCGGACCTTGCCTTGATACTGTTTATTCGGTGGCGGAAGGTGTGGCGCTGAGCGGGATTTCCAACATCGAGAGAGGCGGCAATATCTCGCGCAACAATTTGCGGTGAATGCCCTCGGCATATTCCCCGTAATTGGCAACCGAGATCACAAAACTGCCCGGCCCGCCGATTACATTGTTGCGGTAATATTCTTCCAGATTGGGTTCGTCATTCACGATGGCGAGGCCGTTGACCAGCACGCCAGCTGCGGCGCGCAAAGCTTGTGCCTGGGGCAGTTTGAAATGCGGCTCGCGCAGCTCCCAGCTTTCATGGCCATCGCCTGAAACGTCGATCACCTGGCGGCTGGCTTTAAAGGCCGCGTGCCTCAGCAATGCGATGCCATAGCTCATGGCAATGCCAATGCCTGTGCCTCCGCCTTCGCGCGGCAAATCGGTGTTGGCCAATTTAGCAAAATCCTCGGCGTCCTGCTTGCTCGCGATCACATGCCAGCCGGTATCGTATTTCTTCTCGTCCGGATCGCCCCATGTCATCAGATTGATGGCGATTTTTCCGTGAGGTCCGGAAAGCGCAGCTGCGATCACGTCCGGTGACCTGAAAGCCGCTGCAATGCCATCCATCTGCAAGGCATATTCACCACCGTCGACGCTGCCGGATGTATCGACAGCGAGAACCAGTGCCAGATCCACGGCCGTATCAGCCGCAGGCGCGGCAGTGCTGGAGAGGATCGTGGCCAGCACGAGTGAAGCTAAGATGGGAAAGTGCATCGCGCCCAAGCTTATGCCGTTGCCCGGCGCCTTGGAAAGCACGGTGTCGTGATGGGCATCAAAACACAAAACCCGCCGTTGCATTTCTGCAGCGGCGGGCTTCGTATTTGAGATCTGAATGAAGTTTTGTTTCTGTCTTTTGCAGGCCTCGCAGCGACCTACTCTTCCACGTCTTAAGACGAAGTACCATTGGCGCTGGGGTGATTTACGGCCGAGTTCGGGATGGGATCGGGTATGGACGCCCCGCCAAAGCCACGAGGCCGGCGAAAGACAGAAGTGGAGCACAAATTATCGAGTTTTTCCTGATTGGTGCGCTTGTCACACCATTCCCGATGAACAGGAATAATGAGAATGAACAAGCCGTTCGAACTATTAGTACCAGTAAGCTGCAAGCATTGCTGCTCTTCCACACCTGGCCTATCAACGAGGTCGTCTTCCTCGGTTCTCAAGGGAATTCTTGTTTTGAGGTGGGTTTCCCGCTTAGATGCCTTCAGCGGTTATCCCGTCCACACATAGCTACCCTGCACTGCGACTGGCGTCACAACAGGTCCACCGGAGGTGTGTTCAACCCGGTCCTCTCGTACTAAGGTCAAATCCTCTCAAAATTCCTACAATCACGGCAGATAGGGACCAAACTGTCTCACGACGTTTTGAACCCAGCTCACGTACCACTTTAATCGGCGAACAGCCGAACCCTTGGGACCTTCTCCAGCCCCAGGATGTGATGAGCCGACATCGAGGTGCCAAACGATTCCGTCGATATGGACTCTTGGGAATCATCAGCCTGTTATCCCCGGCGTACCTTTTATCCGTTGAGCGATGGCCCTCCTCACGTGGGACCACCGGATCACTATGACCGTCTTTCGACTCTGCTCGACTTGTCAGTCTCGCAGTCAGGCAAGCTTATGCCATTGCACTCAAGGGCTGATTTCCGACCAGCCTGAGCTTACCATTGCGCGCCTCCGTTACTCTTTGGGAGGCGACCGCCCCAGTCAAACTACCCACCATACACTGTCCCGGATCTCGATTCAGAAACCGCGGTTAGACATCCATGTCAACAAGGCTGGTATTTCACATTTCGGCTCCATCGCGGCTAGCGCCACGACTTCAATGCCTACCAGCTATGCTACACATGCCAGCACGAATGCCAGTGTAAAGCTATAGTAAAGGTGCACGGGGTCTTTCCGTCTGACCGCAATAACCCCGCATCTTCACGGGGAGTTCAATTTCACTGAGTCTATGCTGGAGACAGTGGGGAAGTCGTTACGCCATTCGTGCAGGTCGGAACTTACCCGACAAGGAATTTCGCTACCTTAGGACCGTTATAGTTACGGCCGCCGTTTACCGGGGCTTCGATTCAAAGCTTGCACCTCTCCTCTTAACCTTCCGGCACCGGGCAGGCGTCAGGCCCTATACGTCATCTTATGGATTTCGCAGAGCCCTGTGTTTTTGCTAAACAGTCGCTACCCCCTGGCTTGTGCCCCCCGCCTCTGCTTGCGCAGAAACGGGGCCCTCTTATCCCGAAGTTACGAGGGCAATTTGCCGAGTTCCTTCAGCATAGTTCTCTCAAGCGCCTTGGTATACTCTACCTGACCACCTGTGTCGGTTTCGGGTACGGATTATGTGGGGGCTATTTCCTGGAACCGCTTGGCTGCACCCTCAATCCAATAAGAGGATACAACTTCTACGATCCGTCACTCACCCACTAGCCCAGGAATATTAACCTGGTTGCCATCGACTACGCCTTTCGGCCTCATCTTAGGATCCGGCTCACCCTGCTCAGATTAACTTTAAGCAGGAACCCTTGGTCTTTCGGCGACAGTGTCTCTCACACTGTTTATCGTTACTCATGTCAGCATTCGCACTTCCGATACCTCCAGCTGCCCTCACGGGTCAACCTTCACAGGCCTACGGAACGTTCCGCTACCGCGTCACCCTTGCGGATGACACTCCGAGCTTCGGTACACATCTTAACTCCCGATACATTTTCGGCGCAGAAACCCTTATTTAGACCAGTGAGCTGTTACGCTTTCTTTAAAGGATGGCTGCTTCTAAGCCAACCTCCTGGTTGTTTTGGGATCTCCACATCCTTCCTGACTTAGATGTGATTTGGGGACCTTAGCTGCGGATCAGGGTTGTTTCCCTCTTCACAATGGACGTTAGCACCCACTGTGTGACTGCCGTACAGTACTTCCAGGTATTCGGAGTTTGGTTGGGTTTGGTAATACTACACGTACCCCTAGCCCATCCAGTGCTCTACCCCCCGGAGTATTCATACGACGCGATACCTAAATATCTTTCGCGGAAAACCAGCTATCTCCAGCCTTGATTAGCCTTTCACCCCTAGCCACAAGTCATCACAAACCTTTTCCACGGTTACGTGTTCGGTCCTCCAGTGCATGTTACTGCACCTTCAACCTGCTCATGGCTAGATCGACTGGTTTCGGGTCTATATCGACATACTGAATCGCCCTATTCAGACTCGCTTTCGCTGCGCCTCCGCCTATCGGCTTAAGCTTGCATGTCAATCATAAGTCGCTGACCCATAATACAAAAGGTACGTAGTCAGCCTTGCGGCCTCCTACTGTTTGTAAGCATTCGGTTTCAGGTTCTATTTCACTCCCCTAGTCGGGGTGCTTTTCACCTTTCCCTCAC